>JAJAYS010000186.1 GCA_026786065.1 Polaromonas sp. | reverse complement strand
CCGAAATATTCAAGAGTTTATCGGCTAAAGGAGAAGTAATACGGGCGTCAGCAGCTATTAAATCCGTAGCGCCTACAGAGTGGGAATAGGCCCCTGAATCGCCTGCGCCAGCGGCGTTGCGCTGACCCGGAGCGAGCCGGTTGCCAGACGGCAGTTCGGGCGAGGTATCCCCCGGATTGTGAAAAACGGCACTGACCATGGCGTCACCTTTTGAATGTCGAAAGCGGGAAGGGCGGGAAGGGGCAGAAGGAGCAAGTGAGGCGGGCGGAGCCGGGGTCCGCGTCAGGCCTGCACGCTGAAGGATTCGGCGTACTTTTTCGGGTCTTTGCCGTCCCACACCGTGCCATCCACCAGTTTGCTGGTGCGCATCACTTCTTTCGGAATGGCGGCTTTGGCGGCGGTCGCGGCCTGGCGGTAAATGTCGATCTGGTTGACCTGCTTGGCGACCGCGAGGTAGTCGGGGTGCTCTTTCATCAGGCCCCAGCGCTTGTGCTGCGTCAGGAACCACATGCCGTCGGTCAGGTAGGGCATGCCGACTGCGCCGTCGTTGTAGAACTTCATGTAGTTCGGGTCGTCCCAGGTTTTGCCCATACCGTTCTGGTAGCGCCCGAGGATGCGCTGGTTGATCACATCGACGCTGGTGTTGACGTAGGCTTTGTCGGCCACCGTTTCGGCCATCTTGTTTTTGTTGGTCAGGCTGGCATCGATCCACTTGCTGGCCTCGATGATGGCTGACGTCACGGCGCGTGCGGTGTTCGGGTATTTTTTGACGAAATCGGCGGTCGTGCCAAGGGCCTTTTCGGGGTGGTCTTTCCAGATGTCCTGCGTCGTGATGCCGTTGACGCCAATGCCGTCGGCGATGGCCCGGTGGCCCCAGGGCTCACCGACGCAGTAGCCGTCCATATTGCCGACGCGCATATTGGCCACCATCTGTGGCGGCGGGACGGTAATGATTTTTGCGTCTTTCGAAGGGTTGATACCGTAGCTGGCCAGCCAGTAGTAAAGCCACATCGCATGGGTGCCGGTCGGGAAGGTTTGCGCAAAGGTGTATTCGCGCTTTTCGGTCTTCATCAGTTTGGCCAGCGACGGCCCATCGATTGCGCCTTTCTCGGCCAGTTTTTTCGACAGCGTGATGGCTTGGCCGTTGTGGTTCAGGTTCATCAAGATCGCCATGTCTTTTTTCGGCCCGCTGGTGCCCATGTGCACGCCGTAGATCAGGCCCCACAGTACATGCGCCATATCGAGCTCGCCGCTGACCAGCTTGTCGCGCACGCCAGCCCAGCTTGCCTCTTTGGTCGGGATGATGGTCACACCGTATTTTTTGTCTATGCCCAGCACCGAAGCCATCACCACCGAGGCGCAGTCGGTCAGCGGAATGAAGCCGATCTTTACCTCCTTCTTTTCGGGTGCGTCGGAGCCCTGTGCATAGGCGATTGCGCGCAGCGCCGGGGAAATGCCGACGGCACCGACCGCGGCGGCCTGCAGCACCGAACGGCGCGACAGCGAAGGTTTGCAAAAAACGGTCATGGCAGGTTCCCGGAAGAAAAAACGCAGCGAAAAAAAAGGCGCTCGATTCGACACCCGCCATTGCAGCGGGTGTAAATCGAACGCCTTTGTTCTTGGGGTCGGTGCGCTTCGCCGTTGAAGCGCGCTGGCCGTTGATGGGTAAGCAGCAAAAGCTGTGCCACCGTGTCGAGCACCCTCGCCGGATCAAAAAGTTATAAATAATTCGGCTTAAGCCCCTTATTTACGGGCGTAAGCAGCTATTAAAAGCATAGCAAGTGGCGGGCGTACGCGCAGCTTGGGCGCGGGTCCGGAACTGCACCGGTTTTGTGCAGCGCACCATTTGCGCTGACGGGTAAGCACCGGCGATGTTCTGCCCGACCTCGCGCGTGATGCATGGCGCTTCTAGGCGAGCAAGTCGGCCACATCGAGCATCCGCTGGGCCACCTCGCCGAGCTTCAGGCCCTTGTCCATCGCCGCCTTGCGCAAACGCGCGTAGGCCGCTTCTTCAGAGAGCCCCTGACGCTGCATCAGCAGCGCTTTTGCCCGGTCTATGAGCTTGCGGTTCTGCAGCTCGCTGCGCGCATCGGCCAGCTCGCGGCGCAGGTCCTGCTCGTGTTCAAAGCGCGCCATTGCCACGTCGAGGATGGCGCGGATGCGCTCCGGCGACAGGCCGGCGACGATGTAGGCCGACACGCCGGCCGCCACCGCATCCTTGACGTGCGTGGTGTCTTCGTCGTTGGTGAACAGCACGATGGGCCGGCGCGCATCGCGCGTGGCAACCACCACATGCTCCAGCGCGTCGCGGGCGTCGCTTTCGGCATCGACAATGATCATGTCGGGAGCCAGCTGGCCCAGGCGCTCGTTCAAAAAGGTGTCGGCCGGCAGCACCGCGACGATGTTGTAGCCGTTTTCAAGCAGGCCGATGCGCAGCTGCCGCGAGCGGTCGGCAAGAAGCTGGGCTGCTGCGTCGGTCGGCAGCCCCAGATCGGGTGCAATGATGACCAGCCTCAGGCTGTGCGAAGGTGTCATGCGTGGGACGGTGCAAGATTCAAGCCAAATTAAGGCCCCCACGGTCGCACACTGCGTGTCGCTTCCTGCCCCCCGAGGGGCCGCCAAGATATGCCCCCACGGTCGCGCACTGCGTGTCGCTCCCTGCCCCCCGAGGGGGCCGCTGCGCCTGCAGCCCGGCTAAGCCGGTTCTGCGGCCCCTGCTTGGGAAGATGGCCCCGACGGTCGTTCGCTTCGCGCTTGGGGTGCCGTTACCAGTGCTGCGGTCCGGAGGGCGCACTAAACTTGTTCCATGCTTGTACTGGGATTCGAATCGAGTTGTGACGAGACCGGTGTGGCGCTGGTCGATGCGTCGGGTTCCGCCGTTCCCCGGCTGCTTTCACACGCGCTGTTCAGCCAGATCGAGATGCACCAGGCGTATGGCGGTGTCGTACCCGAACTTGCCAGCCGCGACCACATCCGGCGCGTCTTGCCGCTGGCCCGGCAGGTACTCGCTGAGGCCGGTTTGCAGCTGCCCGATGTCGATGCGGTGGCCTACACGCGCGGGCCTGGCCTGGCGGGTGCGCTGCTGGTCGGGGCCGGCGTGGCGGCGTCGCTGGCTGCCGCCCTGGGCCGGCCGCTGGTTGGTG
>JAJAYS010000185.1 GCA_026786065.1 Polaromonas sp. | reverse complement strand
GTGCGGGCAGGAGCGGCACCGGCAGGGCGGCGGCTCGCGGAGATTTTGTCCATGTAGCCAGACAATAGCAAAACCCATTATTTTTAGCAAGCAGTTGCTTTGTGAAAATATGGGAAAGGTCCATTTCCCCACGGAATGGCGCGCCGCGCCCTATCGAGAGAGTGTGTTCGGTATCGAACAGATAAAAAAGACGCTGTCCACCATAATGACAGCGTGGCAGCGCCGCATGCGACGCTGATCGCAGCCCCCTCCCCCTTTCAACCACCATCAGACCGTTACAAGTCCTCCAGCCATTCCCTGTCGCGTCCGCTCAAAGCGGGGCGTAACATGTGCCATTACCAAAAGGTCAACGTCGAATCTCATGGAAAGCCCAAAAAGCCGTCGGCTTACCGTCACCCTCGAGCGTGTGGTCGCGGGGGGTGCCCATGTCACGCAGGTCGCTGCCGCGATTGTCGGGACGTGGCGAGACATCGCCAGCGTCATCTCTCCCATCCTCGGGCAGCAGGGCCTGGCTGCGCGTTAAACGCGCAGCCTGTACCTTTGCCGTGTCACCCATCCCTGGCTGGCAGCAAACCCCGAGGGTGGCGAGGCGCGAATGGACCTCACAGAATTGAAAACAGTCCTCACCAGCCAGGACAGCGCGACCGCGGCTGCCGGCGGTGGCGCGCACCTACAGGCACTCTACGAGTTGCTGGGCAGCCTGATCGGGCCCTCGCTCACTGAACAAATGCTTCGTTCTGCCTGGGAAAACTCATTTGGCGGGCCGACCGCACAGGATTTATCAAGATGACCGACAAAGTAACAATCAACCAGCTGCCTACCGGCGTGCCTGGCCTGGACGAGGTGCTTGGCGGCGGACTGCCCGAGTTCTCCTTCAACCTCATCGCCGGGCCGCCGGGCTGCGGCAAAACCACGCTGGCCCACCAGATGATGTTTGCACTGGCAACGCCGAAGCGCCCCGCGCTCTACCTGACGGTGCTGGGCGAGCCTTCGCTGAAAATGCTGCGTTATCAGCAGCAGTTCGATTTTTTCGACAGCAGCCGGCTCAATCACTCGGTGCGCTTTGTCAACCTCAGCGATGCAGCCCTGACCGGCGACCTGACCGCGGTTCTGCGCCGCATCGTTGCCGAAGTGGAGAAGCACAATCCGGCCCTGGTTTTCATCGATTCCTTTCGCTCCGTCGTGCTGGCGGGAGAAACGGAAGGCAACCCGCACAACAACCTGCAGCATTTCATGCAGGAGCTGGCCATGCTGATGACCAGCTGGCACGCCACCACCTTTCTCATCGGCGAGTATTTCACCGAGACCGACGCCAACCCGGTGTTCACGGTGGCCGACGGCCTGATCTGGCTGCGCCAGGCTGTGCAGCGCAACTCCATGGTGCGCAAGCTGGAGATCATGAAAATGCGTGGGCAATCGACGCTGCCGGGTTTGCACTCATTTCGCATGACCAAAGCCGGGATTCAGGTGTTCGCCCCGGCCGGCGCCATCATCGCGCAGAATGCGGAGCGGAGCGCTGAGTTTTTGGGTGAGCGCTTGCAGATGGGCGTACCGCGCCTCGACGCGATGCTCGGTGGCGGCTTGCCACGCGGCCACTCCATGCTCATTGCCGGCCCGTCCGGATCGGGCAAGAGCATCCTCGCCGGCGCCTTCCTGGCGGAAGGGGCGCGCTGCGGTGAAACCGGCGTGATTGTGGTTTTCGAGCAGCGTCCCGGCAGCTCGCGCAATCGCCAGATCGATGGCTTGATTAAAAGCGGCAAGGTCGGCCTGGTGAACACGAATCCCGACGACATTTCAATCGATGAGGTGTTGCACCTTCTCCTCAAGGAGATCCGCCGCCTCAAGGCAAGCCGCGTCGTGATTGATTCACTGTCGGGTTTTGAGCTCAAACTGGCGCCGACCTTTCGCGACGATTTTCGCGAGTCGATGTTGCGCATGGTCATAGCCCTGGTGGGCGAGGGTGTTACCGTGCTGATGACCTCCGAATTGGAAGACCGCTACACCGACTTGCGTTTCAGCCCGTATGGCACGGCCTTTATCACGGACGCCATCATCGTGCAGCGTTATATCGAGGTCGAAAGCCGGCTGCAGCGCGTGATGGCGGTGGTCAAGGTGCGGGGCAGCAATCACTCCAATGAGTTGCGCGAATACAGCATTCATGAGGACGGCATTCACATCGGGGACATGTTGCCGGCCCAGGAAGGCCTGCTCGGCGGCCGGCCGACCCAAATAAAAATAGACAAAGCGCGAAGCCCGGCCCCGAAGGTGGACGGCGCCAAACCCGCGCGGGCGGTCTCTCGCGGTGAATAAAAAAGCTGATCCGCTTGAGACGGAGGTGGCCAACGCCACCCACGAGCTTGCCCGGATTCAGGATCAAACCCATGAAGCGCGCGCGGAACTGGCCCGGGTACACAAGGAGTTGCTGGCAGCACAAAGCGAGCTGGGCCGGAATCGGGCAACCCGGCTGGTCGAAGCCAATGAGCAACTGGTGCTGGCGACACTGCGCGCACAGCAGGCCGCCGAGCTCAGTGCGCTGG
>JAJAYS010000184.1 GCA_026786065.1 Polaromonas sp. | reverse complement strand
GTCTGCTTGTGGTCGTCGAGGCCGGGGCCGTCAGCGACAGCCCGTCGCGCCGCAATGTCGCCGCGCAGGGGCAGCGCCAACGGCAGGCCGATGAGGCGATTCAAAACGATCCCTTCGTGCAGGACCTGATCAGCAACTGGGGCGCACAGATCGTTCCCGGCAGCATCAAACCGATCGCTGCTACGCCGATATGATCGGCTCACCTCTGGCTGCAGACCGCAGCCGGTCTGCCTCCCACACTTGACTCTCTCAAAGGAATTCCATGTTTAACAAAGGACAACTCGCGGGCCTGATGAAACAGGCGCAGGCCATGCAGGACAACATGAAAAAGGCGCAGGACGAACTCGCCTTCGTCGAAGTCACGGCCGAGTCCGGCGGCGGCCTGGTCAAGGTCACGATGACCTGCAAGCACGAGGTCAAACGCATAGCAATCGACCCCAGTTTGCTGGCCGACGACAAGGACATGCTCGAAGACCTGGTTGCGGCAGCTTTCAACGCTGCAGTGCGCCGTGCCGAAGAAGTCAGCCAGGAAAAATTGGGCAAGCTCACGACCGGCATGCCCGGCCTTCCGGGCGGAATGAAATTGCCTTTCTGAGAAATTGCGGGACAGATCGAACAACGCGCGAAGCGCTCGGTCGCCCTGTCCCCAACTGATCAGATCCCCGTTCACTCCCCGAATCCAGAATCCGAATCCATGCCAGAGCCCAACGCCGTAGAAGGCCTGATCCAGGCGCTGCGCAAGCTGCCCGGTGTCGGCGTCAAATCCGCCGCGCGCATGGCGTTTCACCTGCTCCAGAACGACATGCCCGGCGCGCTGCAGCTCGCCCGCGCGCTCGAACAGGCGGTCAACAGCGTCAAGCATTGCCAGCTCTGCAACACGCTGACCGAACGCGCAATCTGCGCGACCTGCAGCAGCCCGCAGCGCGACCGCAGCAAGTTGTGCGTCGTCGAGACGCCGGCCGATCAGGCCGCGCTCGAACGTACGCTGGCCTATCAGGGCCTCTACTTCGTGCTGATGGGCAAGCTCAGTCCGCTCGACGGTATCGGCCCGAAAGAGATTGGTTTGAAAAAACTGTTTGACAGGGTTGCGGCTGCCGCCGACAGCCAAACGCCGTTGTCCAGCGAAGCCGTCGGGGCGCGAGAGGTTCAAGAGGTCATCCTCGCGACCAACTTTACGGCCGAAGGCGAGGCTACCGCGCACGTAATTGCGCAGGCACTCAAAAGCCGGGGTGTGCAGGTGACCCGGCTGGCACGCGGCGTCCCGGTCGGCAGCGAACTCGAGTATGTGGACCTGGGCACGATTGCGCATGCCCTGGTTGATCGGCGCTGAAAAGCGGTCCTGTCAGCCACCGGATAATCGCGCGTGGCAGATGGCGTCCATCCCTGCATCAGCACACTCCCGAAACCTTCAATGAAATGACCGCCATGCGCTTCACGATTGCCTATTGGTGTGTCCTCGCCAGCGCGCTGCTACCGATTGTTTGCGCCGGTCTGGCGAAATACGGCAGCGTCGGCGGCGCCAGGCGCGACGGCGGCTTTGACAACCACAACCCGCGCAACTGGCTGGCCAGGCAGACCGGCTGGCGGGCACGTGCCAACGCTGCGCAGCAAAACACCTTCGAGGCTCTGCCGTTTTTCTTTGCCGCGGTCATCATTGCGCACCTGCTCCAGGCGGACCAGACCCGGTTGGACCTGCTGGCACTCGGCTTTGTCTTTTTGCGCATCGCTTTCGTCATTCTGTACGTCTGCGATCTGGCTGCAGCACGCAGCGTGGTCTGGATTCTGGCGCTGCTCGTCAACATCGCCATCCTGCTTCTCGCGTACCGATAGGGCCTCGCTGCAGAGCGCAGCGATCCGGCCACTTTCGGGAGTTACCCGCAGGGGGATGATCCCGATGCGGCTTTTTCCGCGCGCCAATAAGCTGGGCCGTTCCAAATAACGGGCGAAAGCGGCGGACCGGATGCAAGGCACAAGGGGGATTTCACGGCGCACTCTGGCGATTGCAACGGCAGTGTCTGCCCTGGCGGGCGCCTGGCCCGATCTGCTGGCCCAGACCCGCCCGGAAAAGCCCCGGCTGAGTCTGGCGGTTGGTGGCAAGGCAACGCTGTACCACCTGCCTTTGACGATCTCCGAGCAGCTCGGTTATTTCAGGGCCGAAGGCCTGGATCTCGACATTGTTGACTTTCCCGATGGCAAGCTTGCGTTGCAATCCGTGGCCGATGGGCTTTTCGACCTCGGGGCTGCGCCGTATGAAGCGACCATCAAGCTGCAGGCCAGGAATCAGGCCTTTCGGGCTTTCGTGATGCAGGGCCGGCACCGCAGCTTGCGTTTGGCGTGTCCACCCGGTGGTTGCCCGACTTCCGGGTGGTGGCGCAGCTCAAGGGAAAAAAAATTGGCGTGTCCGCCCCGGATTCTTCGACCAACCTGCTTGCCAGCCTGGTGCTCGCGCGCGCTGGCATTCGGTCGGGTGAAGTCACCTTTGTCGGAGTGGGAACTGCAGCCGGCGCGCTTGCTGCACTGCGTTCGGGGGAGGTCGAAGCGATCTGCAACACCGACCCGGTCATGACCCTGCTGGAGCAACGTGGCGAGGTCAGGCTCATCAGCGACACCCGTACGCTGAAAGGCACGCTGGAAGTCTTCGGCGGGCCGATGCCGGCCGGTTGCCTGTACGCGTCGGCCGAATTTGTCCAGAAAAATCCAAACACCTGCCAGGCGATTACCGACGGCATGGTTCGGGGACTCAAATGGCTGCAAACAGCCGGCCCGCGTGACATCATCAAAACAGTCCCCGAGGCCTACCTGCTTGGCGACCGGGCGTTGTATCTGGCGTCGTTCAACAAAATCCGGGAGTCGATATCGCTGGACGGCATGCTGGCCGAGGAGGGCGCGCGCACCGCCCTGATGGCACTGACAAGCCTTGACCCGGCCCTTAAAACAAAAAACATTGACCTTTCCAAAACCTTTACCAACGACTTCGCGCGACGCGCAAAAGCACGGTTCCAGGCCTGAGCCATGGCAAGGGACCTTTGCATAACTCCCTGCGGTCTGTGGTCGGCCGGGCCCGGGGGGTCTGCTGCGTTACTTTTTTTTGGCAGTAGCGCGGTCGATAGCTGCAAAAAGACGCCTTGCAGCCCATCCCGATCCGGCGGCCCCCAGTTCCGCCAGAGTTATGCAGAGGGTCCCAAGGTCGATGGGTTGAAGCGCGACTCAGCGCGACGGGTGTTCGTGCCGTCCTACATGCCGTTTCATGCCGCGGGCCTTAAAGTCCCCGGAGGTGCTCCGCACAGCGGCTGCCCACTAACGACACGCTTTTAAAAACGAATTCGCAGAACCCTGGATACGCCATGAACCTGTCCCTGAACCTTGGTCCCATCGTGGCGTTGGTCGCCGGCATACTGATATTGCTGGTCCCCCGCCTTCTCAACTACATCGTCGCGATCTACCTGATCGTTATCGGGCTTATCGGTCTGTTCGGCATGGGAACGCTGCGCATCTAAGCGGCGTTCATCGCAGCTTGTTCGCAGGCGCGGCGGCCTTGCTGCTTCGGGTTTCAGATGTGCGGCGTGCGGCGGTGGATTTGATCCGTGACGCTGTGGGTGCGCGTGCCGAAACCGGCAAAAACAGCACGACTTGCTGGCCCATCTTCAACACCGATGATGCGGATGCCTGGTTCCATTCGGCCACGCTGGCGGCGCTCAGGCCGTAGCGTTTGGCCAGGCTGGCAACCGAATCGCCCTTGCGCGCCTTGACGGTGGCGCGGCGTGAAACCGCCTCTGGCGCTAGCGCAACATGGCCGTTGTCGGCGATGTGGACTGCCACGTCTTTGGTCATGCTTCCGGCACGCGGAACCAGGAGGGTAGAGCCGCCCTTAATTAGCATACGGGGGGGAATGCTGTTGACGCTGCGCAGATCGCTCTCGCTCATGCCGGTACGCCTGGCCGCCTCGGCCGGGCTCATCGTGCTTGGTGCGGTCCAGGCGGTCCAGCTTGCGAATTGCCCTTGGGTATAAGCCTCGTAATTGCGCTGGAAAACGGTAGCGCTGTCCCACGGAAGCAGGATCTGCGGCGTGCCGGCAGCCAGAATCACCGGCCGGTGCGCCGACGGGTTGAGCGCCTTGAAGTCATCGAGTTTGACGTCGGCCAGCCGCGCCGCCAGCGCTACGTCGATGTCACGGGTGATCATCACCTGCTGAAAATACGGGTGGTTTTCGATCAGCGGCAGCTCGGTGTTGTAGGCCCGCGGATCGGCGACGATATTTTTAACCGCCTGCAGTTTGGGCACATACAGTCTGGTCTCGGCGGGCATGTCGAGGTCAACGTAAGTGTTGCCCCGACCCGCTTTCTGATTTTTGGCCAGGGCCCGGCCGACGCTGCCCTCACCCCAGTTGTATGC
>JAJAYS010000183.1 GCA_026786065.1 Polaromonas sp. | reverse complement strand
GAAGCGCCGCGCGGGGCTCTTGACTATGCAGCGGCGGCGGGCGGGATCGCAAGTTTTATCGAGCCGGCGCACAAGCGCCGGGGCTGAGTCTGTATTGAAAAAAAGGGAGTAGTTTGATGAACGGTGAGATTCTGAGCACCCGCATGCGCTACCGGCTGTTTACCGGCGGGGCGAGGCTGCTGCTGGTGCTGCTGTGCGGCGGCGTGCAGGCGCAGCCGCAGCCCGCCGCGTCAGCGCCAGCCAGTGCCGTTCCGCTTTTGGGCCAGATCGACGTTCTTGGCCGCGCTCCGCTTCCGGGGCTCGCCGAGGAGCGCGACCGCTACCCCGGCAACGTGCAGACGGCCGACGACGCCGCCATTGAGCGGTCTGGCGGCGCAAGCCTGCCCGAGTTCATGAACCGTCAACTGCAGGGCGTGACCGTCAACGAGGTGCAGGGCAGCCCGTTTCAGGTCGATGTGAACTACCGCGGTCAGCGCCTGTCCCCGACGCTGGGAAGTGCGCAGGGCTTGTCGGTTTACCTCGACGGAGTGCGCATCAACGAGCCCTTCGGTGACGTGATGAATTGGGATCTGCTGCCTGAAGCCGCGATCTCCGGGCTGGCGCTGCTGCCCGGTTCCAACCCGCTTTTCGGCTTGAACACGCTGGGCGGCGCACTGGTGCTGACCACCAAGTCGGGTGCGACCCACCCCGGCACCGAAGTCGATGTTTCGCTGGCCAGCTTCGGCCGGCGCCGGCTGGATTTCAGCCACGGCCGCGAGTGGGGCGAAGGCTGGCATGCCTACGCTGCCGGCACGCAGTTTCGCGAGCGCGGTTGGCGCGACGAATCGCCCGGCGAGTTGGGCAATTTGTTCCTGAAGTTGGGCCGGCAGCAGGGCGCCAGCGATTGGGGCCTCAGTTATCTGCAGGCCCGCAGCGAGCTGGTTGGCAACGGGCTGCTGAGTCAAAGCCTGTACAACATTGACCGCCGTAGCGGATACACCTTCGAAGACCGGACGCGGCAGCGCGCCCGCTTGCTGAACTTTACATTCAACCACGCGTTGGACGCGCAGCAGCGGGTGTCCGCATCGGCGTGGCTGCGCAAAGGGCAACGCGACGGCAGCACCGGCGATGTCAACGGCAAATGGACCGACTGGCTGGCGGGCTGCCAGACCACGCCGACCGCGCCGGCTTGCGCCGACCCATCCGACCCCGGCTACGTCGGCCACACCGCCGTCGTCAACCGGAGCCGGGCGGACCAGTCTTCTGGCGGCGTGGGGCTGCAGTGGAGCGGCAAGTCCGGCGCGCACCAACTGACCGCAGGGACGGGCTACGTCGGCAGCCGCATTGGCTATGACCAGTTTGAGCAGCTCGCGGCATTCGACGGTAGCCGTGTTGCGCGGCCGGACCTGGCCGAACCGGTCGAACAGCAGGTGTCTCTGCGCGGCGACAGCGCCACCGCCAGCCTGTACGGCTCCGACGTGATCGCGCTGGGCCCCGACACGCAACTGACGCTGTCGGCGCGCTACAACCGCACGCGCGTGCGCAACACGCTCGATTCCGGCACCGGCCCTGCCGACGAGTCCTTCAGCTACAGCAAGCTCAACCCGGCCGTCGGCGCAACCCACGCGCTGGGTTCTGCGCTGACGCTGTTCGGCAACTGGTCGCAGGGCACGCGCGTGCCAACCGCACTGGAACTGGGCTGCGCCGACCCGGCCCGTCCCTGTGTGCTGCCAACCGGGCTGCAGGCGGACCCCTACCTCAAGCAGGTGGTGGCACGCACGGTCGAGGTCGGGCTTCGGACCCGACCGGCAACCGGCACTGAGTTGTCTGCGGCATTATTTCGAACGGTCAGCAAGGACGATCTCGTGTTCGTGCGCTCCGGGGTTTCGCAGGGCGGGTATTTCAGCAACATCGACCGCACGCTGCGCCGTGGCCTGGAGCTGTCCGCCCAGTCGGTTACGGGCAACTGGCGCTGGCAGGGCAGCTACACCTGGCTGCAGGCGGTGTACCTCGGTGAAGGCGTGCTACAGGGCCCGCTGAGCACCGACGCCGAGCCCAACCGTTTCAGCGGCGGCACGCCGATTGCGGGTTTGCCGCAGCATGCGTTGAAGGCCAGCGTGACCTGGCGCGCCACGGCGCGCCTCAATCTGGGAGCCGACCTCTTGGCGGCGTCGTCGCAGGCAGTGGCCGGCAACGAAAGCGGTTTACGGCCGGAGCTCGGTCGGCTTGCCGGCCACAAGCTGCTGCACCTGCGCAGCAGCTACCAGCTGACGCCGCATTGGCAGAGCTACCTGCGAGTCAACAATGCGCTGAAACAGCGCTATGCCAGCTTTGCCGGCAGCAATCGGGATCTGTTTCCCGCCGGCCGGGCGCTTCAGCCGGGTGAAGAAGCGGCCGCAGCGCGCTTTCTGGCACCGGGCGCCGGTCGTTCCATCCTGGTCGGGGCACGCTATGTATGGGATTAGCAAGATGAGCCGTTCTGCTTTCGTGATGTGGTCGGTGATGGCCGCGCTCGGCTTGGCGGGCGCGGTGGCGCCGCTGGCCGCACGCGAACTTCCGGTGGGTTTTTTGAGCCTGGCCGACGACGAGCGCTATGCCATCCAGGCGCTTGAAAAAGGCTACCCCGCTGCGCCGGCTGGCCGGGCAATCGTCGCTGCCAAACTGGCACTGGACGACGCCGCTTTCGGTCTTCAGGCGGCGGGTTTCGACACCTCGCGGGTGATCCCGCTCGAAGCGGCAGACCTTGCCGGCATTCCGGGGGCCATCGACGCGCTGGCACGCCAGGGGGTGCGCCACATCGTGCTGGAGCTGCCGGCGGCCGGTGTGGTCAGCGCCACCACCGCCGCGCGCGGTAAAAACCTGATTTTGTTCAATGCGGCCGCGCCCGAGGACGCGCTGCGCGCCGCCCAGTGCGCGCCGCACTTGCTGCACACGCTGCCAAGTCAGGCCATGCTGTCCGACGCGCTGGCCCAATGGCTGGTTTCCCGCAAATGGACCCGGCCGCTGGTGCTGCATGGCCCCGGCCCGCAGGATGCGCTGCTGCTGGCGGCCTTCAACCGCAGCGCCAAGCGCTTTGGCCTGAAGCCGGTAGCGCAGCGCGTTTTCACGCTGTCCAACGACCCGCGCGAGCGTGACCTTGGCAACGTGCGGCTGCTGACGGCCAATGCCGACTACGAGGTAGTGGTAGTGCTGGACGCTGCCGGCGAGTTCGCTCGCGCTTTGCCCTACCGAACCTTGTTGGCCCGCCCGGTTGTCGGCAGCAACGGCTTGAGCCCGCAGGCCTGGAGCAACTGGTATGAGCGACACGGCGCGCCGCAGTTGAACCGGCGCTTTTTCAGGCTCGCCAACCGCGCGATGGGCAGCTACGACTGGGCCGCCTGGCTGGCGACCCGCGCCATTGCCGACCTGGTGAGCCAGGACGCCAAAGCCGGTTTTGCGCAGCAGCTCAAGTCGCTGAAGCAGGGCGAGCTGACCTTCGACGGCTACAAAGGTCAGGCGGTGAGCTTTTGTGCCTGGGACGGCCAGCTGCGCCAGCCGCTGCTGCTGGTGCACGGCAACGGCATCGCCGAACTGGCGCCGGTCGAAGGCTTTCTGCACCCGAAATCGGTGCTGGACACGCTCGGTTTTGACGCCGCTGAAACCGGTTGCAAAGCGCCGTGAAACTGCGTCACGCGCTGCTGGCAATGCAGGCGGTGGTCGGCCGCGAAATGCACACTTTCGTGCGCCAGCCGGGCCGGCTGTTTTCAGCCCTGGTTCGGCCGTTACTGTGGCTGCTGGTATTTGCAGCGGGCTTTCAGAATGTGTTCGGGGTGGCTATTGCGCCGCCGTATGAAACCTACATCGAATACAAGGTGTACATCCTGCCCGGCCTGCTGGGCATGGTGGCGCTGTTCATCGGCATGCAAAGCTCGCTCGCGATGGTCTATGACCGCGAGATGGGGGTGATGCGGCTGCTGCTGACCGCGCCGCTGCCGCGCGCCTGGATTCTCGCGTCCAAGCTGGCAGCCGGCTCGATGCTGTCGTTTTTACAGATGCTGGCTTTCGTTGTTGTCAGCTGGCTGTTCGACATCGACCTGGCCCTCGCAAATGTGCTGCTGGCGCTGCCGGTGTTTTTGCTTGCTGCGGTGATGCTGGCTGCGCTGGGGCTGGTGCTGTCGGTGTACGTCAAGCAGCTGGAGAATTTTGCCGGCACGATGAACTTCGTGATCTTCCCGATGTTCTTCATCAGTACCGCGCTGTATCCGTTGTGGAAGCTCGAAGAATCCGGTGCGCGGCTGATTCACACGCTTGCCAGCTACAACCCCTTCACCCACGCGGTCGAGGCGATGCGCTTTGCGCTCTACGGCCAGGTGCAGTGGCTGAGTCTGGGCGTCACGCTGGCCTGCGCGCTGGTTTTTTTCGGCATCGCGCTGCGCGGCTACGACCCGCAGCGCGGTATGGCGCGCCGGCCTGCTGGCGGCAAAGGTGCGCCGTGAAATGGGGCGGATCGGCGCTAAGGCCAAAACCGTAGGCCGCCGAACGGTTATGCGAGGCGGCTTATTCTTTTGTCCGGTTGATTCGCCCCCCTGAGGCTCTAGCGCAGCGTAGAAAGAAAAGATGGAAAACCTCGACGTGATGGTGCTGCGCACGCTGCGTAACTGGCGCACTGCCGGCCAGCGCGCTCTGCTCGCAACCGTAGTGCGCACCTGGGGCTCGTCGCCCCGGCCGGTCGGCTCGATCATGGCTTTGCGCGAGGGCGGTGCGGTGGTCGGCTCGGTGTCGGGTGGCTGCATCGAAGACGACCTCATCTACCAGTACACCCAGGCGTATGCGTCGGCAGCGGTCGGCGCGGCAGACAAGGCCATCCCATCCGGGCCACCGATCTTCGTCAAGTACGGCGTCAGCGCCGACGAAGCCCACCGCTTCGGTCTGCCCTGCGGCGGCACGCTCGAGCTGTTGCTTGAATTCGACCCCGACGCTGCCGGGCTGGCCGCCCTGGTCGAGGGGCTGGAACAGGGGCAGCTGATGCAGCGCAGCGTGCGTCTGGCCGACGGCAGCGTCACGCTGGCTGCTGCCACCAGCCCCGCCGGGCTGGCGCTGTCCGCCAGCGCACTGGTCAACACCTTCGGCCCCGAATACCGCATGCTGCTGATCGGCGCCGGCCCGTTGACCGAATACCTGGCGACGATGGCGCTGTTCAGCGGCTTTGCCGTCACCGTGTGCGACCCGCGCGAGGAATACCGCAGTGCCTGGTCGGTCCACGGCGCCAGGGTTTTGAGCGATATGCCCGACGAGGTGGTGGCCGCATTCAAGCCAGACCGCCGCAGCTGCGTGATTGCGCTGACGCACGACCCCAAGCTCGACGACCTCGCGCTGATGGAGGCCCTGGCCACCGACGCCTTCTACGTCGGCGCAATCGGCTCCCGGCGCAACAACGACGCGCGCCACCAGCGCATGGCCGAGCATTTCGGCATCGGCGAGGCGGCGCTGGCGCGGCTGCGCGGGCCGATCGGGATCTATATCGGCAGCAAGACGCCGCCCGAGATTGCCGTCAGTGTGATGGCCGAAGTGCTGGCCGTCAAAAACGCGGTAACCCTGCCGCGCGACATGGAAGTCGGCTGGGCCAAGGACGAACGCCGGGTAGCGGGCAACCCGGCCGATGAACTCATCTGCGGCGTCATCGGCGGGTCGGCGCCGGCCTGACGCTGTGCGGGTGCCGGTGTGCAGCCCAAGCCACAAAAATTTAAGCATAAATAGACGTAAGCCCAACAAATACGGTCTAAGCAGCTACAAAAACCGTAGCAACTGGCAGGCCGGCACAGCCTTCATTTACGCTCAGCGAGACCGCAAGACCAGCTCTTTCATGCGCAGCAGCCTGGGGGCCACCACCGGTGTTGTCAGCATGGTGCTGGCCACCGCCATCAGCAGCAGCGCGGTGAAGGTTGCGCTGGAGATGATGGCCTTGTCGAGCAGGACGTTGGCGAAGATGATCATGATCAGCGCCTTGGTCTGCAGCAGCCAGCCGATGATGCTGGCCTCGCCGCGCTCCCACTTCAGCACCCGGCCGGCGATGTGAACGCCGATCAGCTTGCCGGTGACCGAGGCCACGAGCAAGGCGCCCGCGGCAAGAAACACCGCATTGCCGCCGACGCTCCAGTTGGTACGCAGGCCGGTACTGAGAAAAAACACCGGCATCATCACCAGCAGCACATGGTGGCGCAGCAGGTCCATGTGCTCCTGGTTGAACCAGTCGCTGTCCATGATGGCGCCCGCCAGAAACGCGCCAGCCATGAAATGCAGGCCTGACCAGTCCGCGCCCAGGCTGCAGACGATGAGCCAGATCAGGCTGGCGTACCAGCGATCGCGCTCGGGCAGCCACACCATCAGCTTGCGAAACGCATAGCCGAACACGGCTAACGCAGCCAGGAAGGCCGCCTGCTTGCCCACCCGCTGCCAGTCCATCAGGATCAGCGCCAGCACGCCCCAGATCGCGATGTCGTCGATGCTGGCGTAGCGCAGGATGCGCTGGCCTATCGGTTGCCGCAGGATCGCCAGCTTTTCCATCAGCAGGATCAGGATCGGCAGCGCCGTGACCGCGCAGGCCATGCCGACGCCCGCCACGAATTGCCAGCGCGTGCCAAGCGGGCCGACCCAGCCGTCCCATGCCAGCATGCCGGCGGCGGCGACGCTGCCGAACGCCAGAGGCACGCCAAGCGCCAGACCCGCCGTGATGCTGCTCTCGCGCCGGTGCGCCCAGGCTTTTTTCAGGTCCAGCTCGATACCCGCAATCCAGACAAAAAGCATCACTGCCCACCAGGCGATGCCGTTGAGCGACTGCACCACCGGCGCGCTGAACACGAAGGCGTAGTACTCGGGAAACACCTGCCCCAAAATGCCCGGCCCCATCAGGATGCCAGCCAGGATCTGCACCACGACCAGCGGCGCGAAGTAGTCGGTCCGGCCGAGACGCCAGATCAGATACGGCACAGTGAAGATGATCGCCATGGCGATCAGGTAAATCTCGGTGGTGGTCATGGCAGTTCGGGAAATGCGGTTTCGATGCAGCTAAGCGCAGCCCGCCCAAGAAGGCTGGGATTGTAGGGGGGGGTGTAAGCGCTCCATCCGCGCTGGGGGTGCGTGCGAGCGCGATCTGCGAGGCAGGGGTTGGGGCTTTTTGGGCTTGCACCCGCGCTGGCGGCGGCTTGACGAGGCGCCTATTGCCACTCATCCAGGCGGTCGGCCTTGCGACTTGCCAGCGGCAGGAAGAACGCGCACTCGTCAATCTTGTTCATGGCGTCCTCTATTGGAGCGAGCTCAAGGCCGTGTTGCTTTCGACACCTAATCGTCGAAGTCAAGCCGCAACGCGTTTGCGCGTGGTCGGGCTTAGACGATCAGTTGAATTTTGCGCAGACTTAGGCCTGCGAACCAGCCGAACCTCCAGCTTGCAGCCCAAGGCGTCCGCATACTTGGTCAGCGTCGCAAGCGATGGTGAGTGCCTGCCGCTGCCAGACTCCATACGTGCGACAGCAGACTGGGTGGTGCCAATTTTTTCGGCCACCTGCGCCTGGGTCAGCCCCTGCTGGGCACGGGCCTTCAAGAACTCGCCCAGCAGAGCAAATTCATCGGCCACTTTGTCGTATTCCGCCCTTACCTCAGCACTAGCCAGTGCCTTGGTGCGAAGCTGCTTATGCGTCAACATTCTTCCACTCCTTCATGCGCTTGCGCGCAAGGTCCAATTCTTTGGGAGGTGTCTTGTCGGGCTTTTTGACGAACTGGTGGAGCATGACAACTTTACGGTCCACGCAAAGTGCAGTAGAACACCCGCCCAATGCCTTCACGGGATTTCAAACGCAGTTCGAAAAGCCCCAAACTCATCGCTCTTGTGTGGGGCATTCCTAAATCGGGACCAACTCCACCATGCGATCAGTGCAATGAAGGTACCGTGCCAAGAGGCCGGGTGGCAAAGCCAAAATATCATTCTGCAACTTTTCGTCGTGATATCTGATCTGCCACTTCATAAACTAAATATCGCATATTTGTGATAAGTCGGAGGTCAATAGCGGCGCAATGCTCTGAGCCTGGACTAACGACTTAAGCCCTCGCCGCGCGTCTTTTAACAGGGCCCGTAGCAAGCTCGCCTGTCTTGACGCTCGGGGGAGTCCATCTCCAAGCCTTAGTGATCGGAATATGCGCTCTGGCCGATACCAAGCTGAAAGATGCACCAAATGGAAAGCCCCGTACATCGGGGCTTTCGTCTTTCTAAAGAAAAATCGGCCTGCAGCCCTGCAAAATCAGGCGCGAGCAGCTATCAAAAACAGAGCAGTTTTGATGCCGGCCACGGTCAGCAGCAGTGAGCCAATGAGG
>JAJAYS010000182.1 GCA_026786065.1 Polaromonas sp. | reverse complement strand
TCCTGCGGCGTGGTGACGATTACCGCCCCAGTAATCGGCACGCGCTGGCTGAGCGTCAGCTGGATGTCGCCGGTGCCCGGCGGCATATCGACGATCAGGTAGTCCAGGTCTTTCCAGTTGGTCTGGCGCAGCAGCTGCTCCAGAGCCTGAGTCGCCATCGGGCCGCGCCAGATCATGGCCTCGTCCTGCGCCACCAGAAAGCCGATGGACATAACCTGCACGCCGTAGTTTTCCATCGGCTCCATGTTCTTGCCGTCCACACTTTCGGGCCGGCCCTCGATGCCCATCATCATCGGCTGGCTCGGGCCGTAAATGTCGGCATCAAGCAAGCCGACGCTGGCCCCTTCTGCAGCGAGCGCCAGCGCCAGATTCACGGCGGTGGTGCTTTTGCCGACGCCGCCCTTACCGGACGCGACAGCGATGATGTTCTTGACATTGGGTAGCAGCTGCACGCCGCGCTGGACGCTGTGACTGGCGATCTTGAAGCTGACGTTGACCGACGCGTTGGCCACACCCGCCACGCCCTTGACCGCCGCAATCAGCAGTTTGCGGATGCCGGCAAACTGGCTTTTGGCCGGGTAGCCGAGTTCGACATCGAACGACACGTCGCCGCCTGCGATCTGCAGGTTTTTAAGCGCTTTGGTGCTGACGAAATCTTTACCGGTATTCGGATCGACGACGGATTTAAGGGCTTCTAAAAGCTGGTCTTGCGTGGGCATGGGTGGGACTTCCTGTTAATGTTCTAGTGTAGTCACGCGTCCTAAAATGGTCGGTCAACCCAAAAAAAAAGCCATATCGATGCCGCGCAAACTCTTCGTCACCACCGCCCTGCCCTACGCCAACGGCAATTTCCACATTGGCCACATCATGGAGTACATCCAGGCCGACATCTGGGTGCGGTTTCAGAAGATGCAGCGCAGTGAGGACGGCTCCCCGGTGGACGTAAATTTCGTCTGCGCCGACGATGCCCATGGCGCGCCCATCATGATCGCGGCCGAAAAAGCCGGCAAAACGCCACAGCAGTTCGTGGCCGAAATCGCGGCCGGCCGCAAGCCTTACCTGGACGGCTTTCACATCGCCTTCGACAACTGGCATTCGACCGACGCGCCGGAAAACCACGACCTCGCCCGGCAGATCTACCGCGACCTGAAGGCGGCCGGCCTGATCGACACCAGGACGATTGACCAGTTCTTCGATCCCGAGAAGACCATGTTTTTGCCCGACCGCTACATCAAGGGCCAGTGCCCCAAGTGTGGCGCGAAAGACCAGTTCGGCGACAACTGCGAGGTGTGCGGCGCGGTCTATGCGCCTACCGATCTGATCGGGCCGTATTCGACACTCTCGGGTGCGACGCCGGTGCTCAAGAGTTCGGAGCACTTCTTCTTCATATTGTCCGATCCGCGCTGCGTCGAATTTCTGGAGCAGTGGGTCGGCGGTCTTGATACCGACGGCAAACCGCGCTTGCAGCTTGAGGTGGCCAACAAGGTCCGCGAGTGGTTTTCAGTCCGCGAGAACGCTGACGGCAGCCGCAGCGAGGGGCTGGGCGACTGGGACATTTCGCGCGACGCACCCTACTTCGGCATCGAGATTCCGGATGCGCCGGGCAAGTATTTTTACGTCTGGCTCGACGCGCCGGTGGGCTATCTGGCCTCGCTTAAAAACCTGCTCGACCGGCGCTGCATCGAAGCCGGCGAAGACGGCCTGTCGTTCACCGAATACATGGCCGACCCGGAGCTTGAGCAGATTCATTTCATCGGCAAGGACATCGTCACTTTCCACACGCTGTTCTGGCCAGCGATGCTGCATTTCAGTGGCCGCAAGGCGCCGAACAAGGTGTTCGTGCACGGATTTTTGACGGTGAACAATGGCGAGAAGATGAGCAAGAGCCGGGGCACCGGGCTGGATCCGCTGAAGTACCTGAGCCTGGGCATGAACCCAGAATGGTTGCGCTACTACCTGGCGGCCAAGCTGAATGCAAAGAATGAGGACATTGATTTCAATGCCGATGATTTTTTGGCGCGGGTGAACAGCGATCTGGTGGGCAAGTTCGTCAACATCGCGAGCCGGGCGATCAAGTTCTTGCCAGAGGGCAAACTCGTTGCGTCGGACTTCGATGCGCACTCGGCGCTCACTTCGAAAAGTCTTCTTGCGTTGGTCAAAGACTTTTACGACAGTCGCGAGTACGCCAAGGGGCTGCGCGAGGTCATGCTGTTCGCCGACCAGGTAAACGCCCGATTCGATGCGGCTGCGCCGTGGAAGTTGGTGAAGGAAAGCAAAGCCGCGCTCGCCGCCGAAAAAAGCTCTGAGGCGCTGCAGATGTTCCGGGTCATCACGGCCTGCCTCAAACCGGTTTTGCCCGCGTTGGCTGAGCAGGTCGAGGTGCTGCTGAAATGCGCGCCGCTGGACTGGATAAATGCTGCGGACTCGCTGCCAGAAGGCCATTTGGTAGGGGCGTATCACCACCTGATGCAACGCGTCGATCCCAAGCAACTTGATGCATTGTTTGAGCCTCCAGCCCAACCAGAACGGTCGCAGGCAGCTCCTGAAATGATAGCAAATGGCGACAGGCAGCCCTCACCCCCGCCCTCTCCCGGAGGGAGAGGGAGTGAACCAGGCGGCGAGCCCATCGCCCCCACCATCACGATTGACGACTTCGCCAAAATCGATTTGCGCATCGCGCTGATCGTCAATTGCGAAGCCGTCGACGGCTCGACCAAGCTGCTGCGCCTGACACTCGACGCGGGTGAAGGCACCGACCCGCAGGGGGGCCCAATCCTGCGCAATGTTTTCAGCGGCATCGCCAGCGCCTACCAGCCGGCCGACCTGATCGGCAAACACACGGTGATGGTCGCCAACCTGGCACCGCGCAAGATGAAGTTCGGCCTCAGCGAAGGCATGGTGCTGGCGGCCAGTCATGGCGATGAAAAAGCGACTCCAGGTATCTACCTGCTTGAGCCGTGGCCCGGCGCCAGGCCGGGGATGCGGGTCCGGTAGCCAGCCGCCGCAGGCGCACCGGCGCCCCACCCCCAACTCCGCACTCAAGCCCCGAAACCGAGTGCGCGATCCTTTGTGTTTCGCTACAGGGCACTTTGTTGTCTCGAAACCGGATCCATCGGGCCGGGAGCCGCCGAACTTGCCGAAGACGCTTTTGAATCACCCCGATCAGGTCGTCTTTGTGCGGCTTCACGCGGTCGCAAGTGGCATCGGCAAGCACCAGCGGAGCCAGGCGATGCCTCACCATGACCCGCTGCAGCAGAGCCGCGGGCTGCAAGCTGGGCGTGATGACGCACTTGCGTCGCTTCACGTCGGGTTGGCGAGTTTTCCCTATAGATTACTTCACCGTGGCCCGTCCTGAGAGCGCCAACCGGATGGGAAGGTATGGCACTTGACGATGCATCCTGCATCGCAAATGGAGACCCCACCTGCTTTCAAAGGGTTGAGCATGAGAAATTATTTACGTCCACTGGCACTCGCAGCACTCTTGGCATCGGCCTTCACCGCACAGGGCCAATATGGCGGCAGCCAGGGCGGCGGTAGCTTTTGCGGCAACGGCAGTTGCGAAAGTGGCGACGGCACCCGCCAGTTCAGCTCACTGCAGGTCGTCGGCCTGACCGAAGATCAGCGGCTGATTTGCTTCAACGAAATAAATCCGGGCGACGCGCGCGACCTCGGCACGGTCAGCAGCCTGATGTCCGGCGATGTGCTGATTGGCACCGACTTCCGGGTGCAGGACAAAAAACTCTACGGCATCAGTCGCACCGGCGGCATCTACATTCTCGACACCAAGGGCGCCATGGCGAACAACGTCAGTCAGTCAGCTGACCATGGCGCTTGAAGGCCCCTCGTGGAACGAGGACTTCAACCCCCCTGGTGACCGCCTGCGCAGCGTCAGCGACACCGGCCAGAACCTGCGCCACAACGTCAACGCCGGCGGTGTGACGGTGGTCGATGACCCGCTGGACTACCCGCCCGCCACGCCGGTCAACGCGGTCGGCTCGAACGCCCTGGGCGTGACCGGCTCCGCCTACAGCAACAACGACCTCGACGCCTCGACGCCTCGACCGCGACGACGCTCTACGCGCGGGACACCAATCCCGACCAGATCGATGTCCAGTCCCCGCCGAACGACGGCACGCTGGCGGCAACCGGGAAGCTGACCGTGGACGCGGGAGCATCGGTCGGCTTCGACATCCACAGCACGATTCGCAACGGCGTCACGGTCAATGTGCAAAGCCTGGCTTCACTGCAAGTTAACGGCGTAAACGGTCTTTACAGCGTGTTTATGGCCACCGGCAAAGCGACGACGCGCGGCAATTTCGCGGCTCGCAACCGAGTCATCGGGATCGCCATTCCGCTGAACCAGCTGTGATCGTGTGACGACTTGGGCGATCCCGCTGCGGGACGCTCGAGCAAGCAAGGGCAGCGCACCGGACGGTGCGCTGCGCCAGTCATCACCACCACGGGTTCCCGGCCGCCCCACCAGCCCATCGCGGCCTTTGCCCCATCACCGCTCACCGCGCGCTTGGCTACAGCGTACGGCCAGCGGACCGGGCGAGGCCGACAGGCTCAGGTGGCGAACAACTGGCCGATGTCCTTGAAGGCCTTGAACTCCAGCGCGTTGCCGCTCGGGTCGTACAAAAAGAAGGTGGCCTGCTCACCCGGCAGCCCCTCAAAGCGAATGCCGGGCTCGATGACGAAGCGGGTTGCCCGCACGCGCAGCCGTTCGGCCAGCGCATGCCAGCCATCCCACTGCAAGACGACACCGAAGTGCGGCACCGGCACGTCGTGGCCATCGACCGGATTGGTGTGCGCTGCAATCTGTGCGGCGCTTTGCGGCGCCAGATGAATCACCAGCTGATGGCCGAAGAAATCAAAATCGACCCACTGCGCACTGCTGCGCCCTTCGCTGCAGCCGAACACGTCGCCATAAAAATGGCGGGCGGCCGTCAGGTCCGAAACCGGTATGGCGAGATGAAAGGGTTGCACTGGCATGACTTGATTCCGATAAAGCAGACGACAAAGAAGGCGCCGTAAAACCAGCGCCTTCAGAAATAGACTTTGAATTTTAGGGACCCTCTGCATAACCCTGGCAAGAGCGCCTTTGTGCAGGCAAAAACCTCTCTATTGGCAGTCGTCTGCCGCGCAGACTCCTGGGTGGCCCGCCACACGCCCCCCCCTCATGGGCCTTTCGGATACAGGCTTTCCTCGTCGGCCGAGGCAGTGCTGACGACGCGCAAATCGGCGTCGAGCACCGCCGTGAAGATGCGCGCCGTGTTAGGCGGGGCCAGGTAGCGCCAGTCGTAGTGGATAGTTTGCTGCAGCGCGAAAGGCGTGATCTTCATCGGCTTGCCAAGCAGTTTGCGCACCGTCTCCATCGGCATGCCAGGCAGCACGCGCGCAAAGTTTGGCGGATTGAGCACCTGCCGCAGCGCGCTCATCTTGCCGTCCGCACCGACCGTGATCATGTAGTTGACGTTGCCGGCCGGCTGGCGGTTGTATTCGAAGGTGCGGGCACCGGGCGCAGCCAGCATCGCCAGCGTGGCGGCTGGCAGTGGCAGGCTGGCCATGTCGGCGGCGCTCCAGATTTTTTCCGGAAGGCCGAAGCGCGCACGCACGTCGGGCTCGGTGGCGACGCCCTCTTCAAGCTCCCTGATCTTCTGCGCGTCGCAGCCGATCAGCCCCAGCAGCATAGCCATCAGCCCCATTGCAAGCACCTTTCTGAAAAATTGCGTGCCCGCTTGTGGACCGGACGCGCAAAAACCGGTCCCCGTTTCAGAACGCAGTCGCATGGCAGCACCCTCGGTAAAATCTGCTCACTATAAGTTTTCGGTGCCTGCCTCAGGCACCAACCAGGGTTTACTGCTCATGTCTATTTTTCGGCGCCCCGACTACACCTCCGACATCACCGAATTCATTGCCAGGCTGAAGGCCGAGCGGCCGACGCTCGAAGCCGAACAGCGCGCAGGCCGCGCCTTGCTGTGGGACAAAAACCTGAGCCGCGCCGAGCAGGCCGACCTGAGCGACGCGCGGGTTGCGCAGCAGTCCTACGTTTATGGCACGTCGCCGCATGAAAACGCCAAATAATTTATATAAAAACGGTGTTTTACTCAACAAATACGCGCGTAAGCAGCTCCTGATTTGATAGCGACGACTTTGCCTTTCACTGCCCCAGTCCCCCTCCCGAGTGCATTCGCCGCCGCCCGCCGCATGATTCATTTGCCCGCCAGGCCAGCGTGCCTCTGCAGCAATCTACCAGCACCATGAGGCGTGTGCATCCGGTTCCAGCCATCGGTCGTAACCGGCCCGAGCTTGCAGACCTTCCCGACCTGCCTGATCTCCCTGATCTGGCGGCCCTGGCCGGACCAGCCAGAGCCGGTGCGGACAGCCAGTTGCCCAGCGTCGTCGATCAGGTGGCGCTGGCCCGGCTGTACGGCGAGCCGCTGTTCGCGCTGCCGCACGACCTCTACATCCCGCCCGATGCGCTGCAGGTTTTTCTAGAAGCCTTCGAGGGGCCGCTCGACTTGCTGCTTTACCTGATCCGCAAGCAGAACTTCAACATCCTCGACATTCCGATGGCCGCCGTGACCCGGCAGTATCTGGTCTATGTCGATGAAATCCGCGTCACCAACCTCGAACTGGCGGCCGAGTACCTGCTGATGGCGGCAATGCTGATCGAGATCAAGTCGCGCATGCTGCTGCCGGCCAAACGCGCGCCCGAAGGTCAGGAGGCCGAAGACCCGCGGGCCGAGCTGGTGCGGCGGCTGCTCGAATACGAGCAGATCAAGCTGGCCCCGCCCCCTCTCAACGAAGTGCCGCAGTTGGGCCGGGGCGTTATGGGGGCGCCGGGTTTTTGCCAGCACT
>JAJAYS010000181.1 GCA_026786065.1 Polaromonas sp. | reverse complement strand
GGTTGCGCGTTTGGCACGACGGCGGGCGGAATTTCAGCGGTAAAGCAAAACACCGCACCGGGCAGCGTCGCGCCGCGCACCGCAGAAAACACCTCGTCGAGCGCACCGACGTAGATGAACACGTCGGCGGCCAGAACCAGCTCGTAACGGCGCGGTGTGGTTTGCAAATGGCCAAGCAGGTCGCCTTGCACCAGCTCGTTGTACACGCCGAGCGCGCCGGCCCTGGCCAGCATCGCATCAGACAAATCCACCCCCGTCAGGTGCCGGACATGCGGCTTGACCAGCGGGCCGCACAGCCCGGTGCCGCAGCCGAGGTCGAGCGCCGCGTCAAACGGGCCGCGCGCCAGCAGTGCGAGGTGGCGCGTCAGCAGCGCATGCGCCTGGTAGCCCAGCACGCCGACCAGATGCTGGTCGAAGTCGGCCGCGTACGCATCGAACAGGCCGCGCACATAACGGCTGGGAGCGCGTGCCGGCATCAAAGCGCCGCCGACCGACGCCAGCAGGTAGCCGTGCAGTTCGGGGTCTGCGCCGTGCGCCAACGCCTGTCTGAAGGCATGGGCCGCGTCAGGCAGCCGCATCTGCTCGCGCAGCGCTTCGCCGTAGCGGCTCCAGATTTCAGGCAAGGTCGCATCAATGGCCAGCGCCCGTTCGTACGATCGCAGTGCGTCGTCAGGGCGACCCAATGCGTCCAGCGTCTGGGCCTGGCGCGACCAGACTTCGGGCTGATCGGCCTTTAGCGCCAGCGCACGCTCGAAGCCGGCAAGCGCCTCGGCGTGGCGCGACAAGCCGGCCAGTGCGCTGGCCCGGTGCAGCCAGGCGTCGTGGCTGTCTGGCTCGATGGCAATGGCTTCGTCGGCAATGGGCAGCGCGGCCTCGGGCCGGCCCAGCAGCAGGCGTGTCGCAGCCAGATTGACCAGCGTCGAAAGCCGTCCCGGCACCAGCTCCAGCGCCGCAGCGAAGTGCTGCTCGGCCTCTTCAAGGCGCTGCGCCTCCAGGCCCGCAAGACCCGCAAAAAACAGCGCTTTGGCTTGGCTGAAAGGGTCTGCGGGTGGAGCCTTTGGCATGCGCGATTCAGTGGGAAATAAAGCGACTCATCATAGTTCGACCAGGGTTTTAAACCCGCCCCAGAACATCCGCTGACCGTCGAACGGGTGCTGCGCCGGGTCCATCATGTCGGCCATGCGCGGGTCGGCCATGACCTTGGCGTTGATGCTGTCGCGCTCTTCGCGCGAGCGGTAAACGATCCAGGCAAAGACGACGGTCTCGCCGTCCTTCATTTGTACGCTCTGCGGGAACGAGGTCAGCTTGCCGGGCTTCACGTCGTCGCTGACGCATTCCCAGTACTGCAAGGCGCCGTGTTCACGCCACAATGCGCCTGCTTTCTCGGACATGCGGCGGTAGTCGTCGAGTTTGGCAATGGGTACGGGCACGACGAAGCCATCGACATAGTGGGACATTCGGATCTCCTTCAAGCTGTTGAAGTCAGGGGTAGCGGCCGATGTCGGTGGCGCGGGCACCCCGTTTGCCCATCGCCCGACCGGCCGCCGCCACCATTGTTGCCATCACGCAGCCCGGCGCAAGGGGCCTGACACAAAACCCCGGACCGACCGGTTTTTTATCGCCTTGCCTCAGGCGCCCGACGTGGCGGCGGCGTGCTCGGCACCCAGCAGGCGTCGCTTGGCATCTGCGTACTCTTGGGCGAGCCGTTCAATCAGCACCGCCGCAGTGGTGACGCTGGTGACGGCGCCTATGCCCTGGCCGCTGCCCCAGATGTCTTTCCAGGCTTTGGATTTGTCCCCGCCGAAATTCATCGCGCTCGGGTCGCTGACCGGAAGTTTGTCGGGGTCCATGCCGGCCGCCCGAATCGACGCCGCCAGGTAGTTGCCGTGAACGCCGGTGAACAGGTTGCTGTAGATGATGTCGTCGGAGTTGCCTTCGACGATGGCCTGCTTGTAGGCTTCGGAGGCACGCGCTTCTTCGGTAGCGATAAAGGCCGAGCCGATATAGCCGAAATCGGCGCCCATCGCCTGGGCCGCCAGCACCGCACCGCCAGTGGCAATCGCACCCGACAAAGCCACCGGCCCGTCGAACCACTGGCGCAGCTCCTGCACCAGCGCGAACGGGCTCTTGACTCCGGCATGGCCACCGGCGCCCGCTGCGACCGCGACCAGGCCGTCGGCGCCCTTTTCGATCGCCTTGCGCGCAAACTTGTTGTTGATGATGTCGTGCAGCACAACGCCGCCGTAGCTGTGCGCTGCGGCGTTGATGTCTTCGCGCGCGCCAAGGCTGGTGATGATCACCGGCACCTTGAACTGCACGCACATCGACATGTCGTGCTCCAGCCGGTCGTTCGACTTGTGGACGATCTGGTTGATGGCAAAGGGTGCGGCGGGCTTGTCGGGATGGGCCCGGTCCCAGGCGGCCAGCGTCTCGGTGATTTCAGCCAGCCAGTCGGCGAGCTGCGACGCCGGGCGCGCATTGAGCGCGGGCACCGAGCCGATGACCCCGGCCTGGCACTGCGCGATCACCAGCTTCGGGTTGCTGATGATGAACAACGGCGCGGCAATGATGGGCAACGGCAGGTTGGCGAGCGTGGCGGGCAGTGTGGACATGGTGGCTTTCGGCGGACGATTTCAGAAAAAATTTAAGCAAATAATGGCTTAGGCCATTATTCTATGGGCGTCAGCAGCTCCGAAATTGATAGCGAATGAAAACCTAGTAGGCCTCTGGAGCCAGCGCCGTGACGCTGCCAAAGCCTTCGACGATGC
>JAJAYS010000180.1 GCA_026786065.1 Polaromonas sp. | reverse complement strand
CTGCAGCCAGCGTCGGCCGGCCTTGCGCAGACGCAGCGCAATGCCGGCCTGCGCCAGCGCCCGCTCGGGCGTGTCGAAGTAGCGGGTGTCGAGCTGCGTGCGGCTGGCGCGCCGCTTGCCCGCAGGCTGCAGCAGCGGGTCGGCCAGTAGCGCGTCGAGCGCCTGAGCCGGGATGCGCAGTTTCAGCTCGATTTCCATAAAAACTTGAGCTTTTTCGGCTGTAAGACCAATGAATACGGGCGCAAGCAGCTATTAATAATATAGCGTCTGCCGCCCGCAACGGGGTGGGTTTCAGCGGTGAATCACTTCTGGATATCGCCCATGCACAGGTACTTCAGCTCCAGGTACTCCTCCATGCCGTGGCTGGAGCCTTCGCGGCCCAGGCCCGACTGCTTGACGCCGCCAAAGGGCACATGCTCGGTGGCGATCACGCCGACGTTGATGCCGACCATGCCGTATTCAAGCGCCTCGGCAACCCGGTAGATGCGGCCGATATCGCGGCTGTAGAAATAACTCGCCAAGCCGAATTCGGTGTTGTTGGCGGCGTCTATGGCTTCCTGGTCGGCCTTGAAGCGAAACACCGGCGCGAACGGGCCGAAGGTTTCTTCCTTCGCGCACAGCATGTCGGCGGTAGCTTCGGAGATGACGGTCGGCTCGAAAAATTGCCCTTGCAGCTTTTTGCCGCCGGCCAGCAGCTTGCCGCCTTTGGCCAGCGCGTCGGCGACGTGGCGCTCGACTTTTTCGACCGCCGCATCTTCAATCAGCGGACCCTGCACCACGCCGTCTTCAAAGCCGTTGCCGACTTTGAGCAGCCTGACCTTGGCGGCGAATTTTTCAACGAACTGGTCGTACACGCCGTCCTGCACATAGATGCGGTTGGCGCAGACGCAGGTCTGGCCGGCGTTGCGGTATTTGCTGGCCATCGCGCCATCGACCGCCGAATCGACATCGGCGTCGTCGAACACGATGAAGGGCGCGTTGCCGCCGAGTTCGAGCGAGAGTTTTTTCACCGTCGGTGCGCACTGCGCCATCAGGATGCGGCCTACTTCGGTCGAGCCGGTGAAGCTCAGGTGGCGCACCACCGGGCTTTCGCACAAGACCTTGCCAACGGCCGAGCTGTGGCTGCTGGTCAGCACGTTCAGTACGCCAGCCGGAATGCCGGCGCGCATGGCCAGCTCGGCAGCGGCCAGCGCCGTCAGCGGCGTCAGTTCGGCCGGCTTGATAACCACCGGGCAGCCGGCTGCGAGCGCCGGTGCGACCTTGCGGGTAATCATCGCCAGCGGAAAATTCCACGGCGTTATTGCAGCGCAAACGCCTATCGCCTGCTTTAGTACCGTCAAACGGCGGCTGTTGTCGAACTGCGGCAGCGTCTCGCCGTTGACGCGCTTGGCCTCTTCAGCAAACCACTCGACAAAGCTCGCGCCGTAGGCGACCTCGCCCTTGGCCTCGGCAAAGGGCTTGCCCTGCTCGGCGGTCATGATGCGGGCCAGGTCTTCCTGGTTGGCCATCAGCAGCTGGTACCACTTCATCATGATGGCGTGGCGTTCTTTGCCGGTCTTGCTGCGCCAGGCCGGCCAGGCGGCGTTGGCAGCGGCAATCGCGGCTTCGGCATCTTGCGGGCCGAGATCGGCAACGTCGGCGAGCTTCAGACCGGTCGATGGATCGCTCACGTCGAAGCGCGCGCTGCCGGCCAACCATTGGCCGTTGATCAGCGCGTCGGTCTTGAACAGGCTGGGGTCTTTGAGCAGCGAGATCGGGGAGGTTTTCATGTCCATGAGAAGTCCTTTCTGTGTTGGATTTGGGTATGCCCTTGCAGCGCCGCCGGGCTTTGGCGTGACCGGAAAAGCCGTTTCGCAGCATAGCGCTATCGCCTGGTGGTGCCCGGCTTTCTGTGCACCACCCCAGTGCCGGGAGGGGCGCGCGCCGGGCTGGACTTGGGCCGGGGTGCGGCGGTCAGCCGCCTGCGGGCGATAAAATCCCCCACGACGCAAGCCACCCGGCTCCAGGCCGGGACTGAACCGGGGCCGACGCCTTCGGCCCGGCAAATTGCGATGTCGGCCGTCGGCCTTCTCAAAGCCAGAACCCATTCTCATGACCCAAACTCCTCCGATTTCCGTCGCCGACATCCGCAAGAGCTTTCTCGATTTTTACGCCGAAAAGGGGCACACCGTGGTGCCGTCGAGCTCGCTGGTGCCGGGCAACGACCCGACGCTGATGTTCACCAATTCGGGCATGGTGCAGTTCAAGGACGTGTTCCTCGGCAGCGACCAGCGCAGCTACGTGCGCGCAGCGTCGGTGCAGGCCTGCCTGCGGGCCGGCGGCAAGCACAACGACCTGGAAAACGTCGGCTACACCGCCCGGCACCACACCTTCTTCGAGATGCTGGGCAACTGGAGCTTCGGCGACTACTTCAAGCGCGACAGCCTGAAGTGGGGCTGGGAGCTGCTGACGCAGGTGTACAAGCTGCCGCCCGAGCGCCTGTTGGCCACCGTGTACCAGGAAGACGACGAGGCCTATGCCATCTGGACCAAAGAAATCGGTTTGCCGCCCGAGCGCGTGATCCGCATCGGCGACAACAAGGGCGCACGCTACGCTAGCGACAACTTCTGGATGATGGCCGACACCGGCCCCTGCGGCCCGTGCAGCGAGATTTTTTACGACCACGGCCCGCACATTGCCGGCGGCCCGCCCGGCAGCCCGGGTGAAGACGGCGCCCGCTTCATCGAGATCTGGAACCACGTCTTCATGCAGTTCGACATGAAGGCTGACGGCTCGGT
>JAJAYS010000179.1 GCA_026786065.1 Polaromonas sp. | reverse complement strand
GGCGCGCACCGTGGCGCTGCGCGTCAAGGACGCCCTGGACGGCTGGTCGGCCGCGACGGCGCAGCGCAGTGCCGATGCGCGTCTGTGGGCCGCCGCGCAGAGCGACCCGCGCGTGATGAAGGACCTGCAATCCGTGCTGCGGCGCAGTGAAGCCGAGTCGTTGCTGGCCGTCGGTGACGAACTGGCACCGCATCTGGTCATGCTGAACGCGCGCGCCCGGCGCCTGGCCCGGATGTACACCAACCAGGTGTGAATCGCCCTCCGACCGGCCCTTGACCCTGTTTTTGATTCGCCCTTCAACGAATCCAAAAGCCACCGCTTCCGGTGGCTTTTTTTTAACTTTTTTGAACCGGATCCGGCTCCAAACAGGTTGCGGGCAGCCGACCCCAGAGAGCCCGGCTCAGGCCGCGAGCCGCTCGGCCAGTTTGGCCTTGTTGTCGATCAGCGCCTGGGGCATGTGAAAAGCCAGCTGGCTGAACAGCTCTTCGTGCAGCTTCAGTTCGGCCTGCCAGGCCGCCTTGTCCATGCTGGTCACGGTTTTGAACTGCTCGGCGCTGAAGTCCAGGCCAGTCCAGTGCTGGTCTTCGTAGGCAGGAATCACGCCCGTGGCATGCTCGGTTCCATGGGCCGTGCCCTCGATGCGGTCGATCGTCCACTTCAGCACCCGCATGTTCTCGCCATAGCCGGGCCAGACGAACTTGCCGTCGGCGCCTTTGCGGAACCAGTTGGTGGTGTAGATTTTCGGCAGCGTCGCGCCGGACTTGGCCAGCTTGTCGCCGAGGTCCAGCCAGTGCTGGAAGTAGTCACTCATGTTGTAGCCGGCAAACGGCAGCATCGCAAACGGGTCGCGCCGCACCACGCCGGCGGCGCTGGTCGCGGCGGCGGTGGTCTCTGACCCCATCGTTGCCGCCATGTACACGCCCTCGACCCAGTTGCGCGCCTCGGTCACCAGCGGCACCGTGGTCGAGCGCCGACCGCCGAAGATGAAGGCGTCGATTGCCACGCCTTTCGGGTCGTCCCAGGCCGCGTCGAGCGCAGGGTTGTTGGTGGCCGCCACCGTGAAGCGCGAGTTCGCATGGGCGGCCAGCTTGAGCTTGCCATCCTTGCCCTGCGCTTTGGCTATCTCGGGCGTCCAGTCCTTGCCCTGCCAGTCGATCAGGTGCGCCGGTAACGCCTGGCCGGGCGCGTCGTGCTCCATGCCTTCCCACCAGACATCGCCGTCGTCGGTCAGCGCGACGTTGGTGAAGATGGTGTCCCGGCTCAGGCTGCGCATGCAGTTCGGATTGGTCAGCATGTTGGTGCCGGGGGCCACGCCGAAATAGCCAGCCTCCGGGTTGATGGCGCGCAGCCTGCCGTCGGCCGAGGGCTTGATCCAGGCGATGTCGTCGCCGATGGTCGTGACTTCCCAGCCATCAAAGCCGCTAGGGGGCACCAGCATCGAAAAATTGGTCTTGCCGCAGGCCGATGGGAAGGCCGCCGCCACATGGTATTTTTTGCCCTGCGGGTTGGTCACGCCGAGGATCAACATGTGCTCGGCCAGCCAGCCTTCGTCTCTACCCATGTTCGACGCAATGCGCAGCGCAAAACACTTTTTGCCGAGCAGCGCATTGCCGCCGTAACCCGAACCGAACGACCAGATCTCCCGCGTTTCGGGGTAATGCACGATGTACTTGGTCTTGTTGCATGGCCATTTCACGTCCTCCTCGCCATCGGCCAGCGGCGCGCCGACGGTGTGGACGCAGGGCACGAAGTCCCCGTCGGTGCCCAACACGTCAAACACGGCCTTGCCCATGCGGGTCATGATCTTCATGTTTACAGCCACGTAGGGGCTGTCGGACAGCTCGACGCCGATGTGCGCAATCGGCGAGCCGAGCGGCCCCATCGAAAAAGGCACTACATACATCGTGCGCCCGCGCATTGACCCGTCGAACAGCGGCTGCAAAGTGGCGCGCATCTCGTCTGGATCGGTCCAGTTGTTGGTCGGGCCAGCATCGTCTTTGTTGGCCGAGCAGATGTAGGTGCGGTCTTCGACGCGGGCCACATCGTCCGGGTCGCTGTGTGCCAGAAAGCTGTTCGGCCGTTTGCTGTCGCTCAGCTTGATGAAGGTGCCGGCATCGACGAGCTGCTGACACAGCCGCTGGTACTCGGCGTCGCTGCCATCGCACCAGTACACGGCGTCCGGCTTGCACAGCGCGGCGATGTCGGCAACCCAGGCGATCAGCCTTTGGTGCCGGACATGCGGCGGCGCGTTGAGGTTTGGTTCCTGCATCACAGCTTGGTCCATTGGAAAACTCCAGCGTTGAAAATCCTGAAACTGCGGAATGGAAAAGCAGTCGGCTGCGGCCCCGCGTCAGGCCCGCTCATCACCGACTACCCATTCACCGCTTGTAATGCGGCGGTAACACCTTGCGGGCCAGACAAAAACCACAACGCCCATCGGACAAGGACCGCTATGCCGGAGGAGCGATTTCGGCGCTGTGTTTCGCCGACGCTTCCCGGAGTCGCTTCTCGAGCCCGTTAACAGGCCAGGTTTTTCCAGACCCCGGTTCGAGACCAAGTTTCCCGGCGCCGCGCCCGGCAGTTACAAGCGGGTTACCGGAGCGCGGATTATGCCGAGCCTCGGCTCTTTGCAGCGCCCGGGGACGGCGCTGGCGGAGCGGCCGGGGTGCGGCCGCATTTGCGCCAAAGAAATGCTGTAGAAAGGCGGAATGAAACTTAAATTTCCCGGGGCGCCACCTGCAAGGTCGGAAAGGCGCCCGTCCAAAGTCCGGCGCGCGCTCGCGGGCACGCTCGCGCTCGCGCTAACCGGTGGCGCCGGGCTGCTCCGGGCTCAGGGCCTGCCGGCCCGAGCGCAGGTGGCTGCAGCCGCGAATCTGCAGCCAGCGCTGGTGGAGCTGGCGGCGCTGTTTGAAAGCGGCCAGTCGGGCCGGCTCGCGGTGACGTATGGGGCTTCGGCCAATCTGTTGCGGCAAATCCAGCAGGGGCTGCCGGCCGAGCTGTTTTTGTCGGCCGACGAAGACCTTGCTTTGCGACTGGCCGCGACCGGCGTCACGGTCGGTCAGGGAGTGGTCTATGCCACTGGTCAGCTGGCGCTGCTGGTCCCGGTGGCGTCGCCGCTGCGAACCGATCCTCAGCTTGCCGGGCTGCGCGCCGGGCTAGCCGGCCTTGACCGCTTCGCCATTGCCAATCCAGAACTCGCGCCCTATGGCCGGGCGGCGCTTCAGGCGCTGCAAAAAACCGGCCTCTGGGCACAGTTGCAGGGCAAGCTCGTGACCGGCGAAAACATTGCGCAGGCTACGCAGTACGTCAGCAGCGGCGCGGCTGGCGCCGGTCTGACGGCGCTGTCGCTGGCGCTGGCGCCAGAGGTCGCCGCCCGCACCCGGCACGCCGTCATCGATGCTGCGCTGCATGAGCCGCTGCGCCAGCGCATGGTGCTGCTCGCAATGGCGGGGCCGACCGCGCGGGCGTTTTACGACTTCATCCAGACCCCGGCCGCTCGAGCCGTGCTGCTGCACCACGGCTACGTATAAGAACTAGCTGCCTAGCGCCCGATGTTGTTCGTTTAAGACCGTTCTCCCTGAGCCTGTCGAAGGATTGCCAGCACTGACCAAGGCTTCGACAAGCTCAGCCCGAACGGGTTTAGGTTTAGCCGAACCGCCTTGACCCAACTCCTGCGGCCCGCGAACAGTCCGGCACGGGTGACCTAGTGGATTTTGTCCCGGGCTTGAAGATCTTGCCCCGGATTGCGATCCGGGCGGGTCCCTGCAGCCGCTCAGGTCGGGCAGGCGC
>JAJAYS010000178.1 GCA_026786065.1 Polaromonas sp. | reverse complement strand
GGCCCATGCCGAGGCGATCCGGCTCGCCGCTGCTGCAGCCTGAGCGGCTCCCGGCGCCCGCCCCGGTCCGCGTGCCGGGGAATTCCGTTTCCCTTTCAATCATGCGGTCATCCCGGATCTGAGGAGACTGCCCCGGACTGCGATCCGGGGCAATTCATGACTTCATGACTTCATGACTTCATGACTTCCTCGCCATTGCGACCTTGGATTGCGCCGCGGGGGCTGCAAGACAATCGGCATGAGCGGCCAGCCCGACCCTGAATTTGACTTCGACTGCAGCCACATCGCAGTGTCGTTTGCGATGCGCCCCGGCCTGTATCGGCTGGCCCCAGGCACCCGGCAACCGATTCTGCTGATCCCCGGCAGCGCCCTGCAGCGCGAGAAGGCGCAGGTCGAGCGGGCCTGTCTGTCGCGCCACGCGGTAGCCGGGTTCGACCCTGCTGTCGCTATGTATTAAATAGCTGCTTACGCCCGTATTTATTGGGCTTAAGGCCATTTTTATGCAAAAAAGTCGCTGGAATCGCAATTTGCCGAAAACTTCGCGCTGCTAGACGGTGCCGAGAGCAGGCGGTCGATGTGCGTGACCAAGCGCAACGCCTGAGCGGGCGGCGGCTGGCTGCGCAAGCCGCGCACGGCCAACTCAGCCGCGAAAGCGTCTGCGCGTCAGCGCCAGCGCCAGCCAGAAGCCGCCCACCGCATAGCCCACCAGCAACAAGAAATTCAGCAGGAAGTGCTCGGGCCAGCGGCTAAGGAACAGCGGGCGAATCAACTCGACTGCGGCGGTCAGCGGCAGCCAGTCCGACAGCGCGCGCAGCAGCGGCGGCAATTGCTCGCGCGGAAAGAAAACGCCGCTTAAAAACATCGTCGGCGTCAGGAACAGCGTGAAGTAGTAGGTGAAAAAGTCGTAGCCCTTGGCCAGCGCATTGAAGACGAGCGCGATGCACGAGAACGTGATGCCGACCAGCGCCAGCAGCGGCAGCGCCAGCAGCAGCATCGGGCTCTGGCTGATGCGAAGGGCCAGCATCACCAGCAATATCACCACCGTCGTGAACAGCGACTTGAAGCTGGCCCACAGCATTTCGGCGAACACCAGGTCGTCCAGGCGCACCGGCGCGTTCATGATGCCGTCCCAGGTGCGCTGGACGTGCATGCGCGAGAACGCCGAATACAGCGCCTCGAACGACGCCGCGTTCATCGCGCTGGAGCAGATCGAGCCGCTGGCCAGAAACAAAATATACGGAACCGTTTCGCCGCCGACCTGCACTGCCCCGACCAGCGCACCCAGCCCATAGCCGAAGGCGACCAGCGTGATCAGCGGCTCGGCAATGTTGCCGACCAGACTTGGCAAGGCCAGCTTGCGCCAGACCAGCAGATTGCGGCGAAAAACCGGCAGCCAGCGCCGGCCGATGCGCGGCGGCGCGAACAACGAGGCCGGCTTTCGGGCTGGCGGGTTGTCTTTGGCAAGCGCCGGCATTCAGCCGTCCTCCCTGATCTGCCGGCCGGTCAGCTTCAAAAACAAATCTTCGAGGTTCGCCGGCCGGTGCAGCGTGCGCAGCTGCGGCTGGTGCGACAGCGCAGCCAGCAGCGCGTGCGAATCCTGCGTATAGAAAAAAACCGTCTCGCCGCTGACCTCGACACGCTGGGCCAGCGACCTCAAAGGCGAATGCACCAGCTCAAGCGCGCCGGCGCCATAGACCTCGACGACATCCGGCTCCAGCGTGTCGGCGATCAGTTGCCGGGGCGTGCCCTCGGTCATTTTTTTGCCGTGGTCCAGCACCAGCAAGCGGTCGCACAGGCGCTCGGCTTCGTCCATGAAATGCGTCGTCATCAGGATCGACTTGCCCTGTTGCACCAGCCGCTGCAGCCGCTCCCACATCAGGTGGCGCGCCTGCGGGTCCAGGCCGGTGGTCGGCTCGTCAAGCAGCAGCAGTTGCGGGTCATTGACCAGCGCCCGGGCCAGACTCAGCCGGCGTTTCATGCCGCCCGACAGCTCGCTGAGCTTGGCGTCCGCCTTGGCCGAAAGGGCGGCGAACTCCAGCAGCTTTGGAATGCGCCCCTGGATCACCACGTCCCGGATGCCGAAGTAGCGGCCGAACACCAGCAGGTTCTCGGCGCACGAAAAGTCCGGGTCCAGGCTGTCGAACTGGCTGACGATGCCGAGTTGCTGCTTGATCGCCAGCGCGTCGTCCGGCATGGTCAGCGTCCGTTCTTCCGCGCCCCTGCCAAAAAAAGAAATCCGGCCGGCGTCGGGTGCGGTCAAGCCCAGGCACATGCGGATCGTGGTGGTTTTGCCGGCACCGTTCGGACCGATGATGCCCAGGCATTCGCCCGGTGCGATGTCGAACGACAGATCGTTGACGACGGTCTGGCTGCCGTAGCGCTTGCTCAAGGCGTGGGCGCTGAAAAGAGGCGGGATCATGCGGCTATTGTTGCCGACCGGGTGCCGCTGGGGCACCGGTGGACTGCCTCCGATAATCCGGTCTTTCAAAGATTTTTGTCATGCACCCCATCGGCACACCGCTTTCCCCCCACGCCACCAGAGTCATGCTGCTCGGCGCCGGCGAGCTCGGCAAGGAAGTCATCATCGCGCTGCAGCGGCTCGGCGTCGAAACCATCGCGGTGGACCACTACGACCACGCGCCCGGCCATCAGGTGGCCCACCATGCGCGCACCATCGTGATGAGCGACCCGGCGCAGCTCAAACGCCTGATCGAGCAGGAAAAGCCCGACCTCGTCGTGCCGGAGATCGAGGCGATTGCCACGCCGATGCTCGAACAGCTCGAAGCGCTTGGTGCGCTGCAGGTGATTCCGACGGCGCGCGCGGCCCGGCTGACGATTGACCGCGAAGGCATTCGCCGGCTGGCCGCCGAAACGCTGGGCTTGCCGACCAGCCCCTACGTGTTTTGCGATTCGCTGGCCGGGCTGCGGGCCGCCATCGATTCAAAAATTGGCTACCCCTGCATCGTCAAACCAGTGATGAGCTCGTCGGGCAAGGGGCAAAGCAAGATCGCTGGCCCGGCCGATGTCCAGGCAGCCTGGGACTACGCGATGGCCGGTGGCCGGGTGGTTGGCGGCCGGATCATCGTCGAAGGCTTCATCGACTTCGACTACGAGATCACGCAACTGACGGTGCGCGCGCTGGCGGCCGACGGGTTTGTGCAAACGCATTTTTGCGAGCCGATCGGCCATGTGCAGGTCGGTGGTGATTATGTGGAAAGCTGGCAGCCGCACCCGATGCACCCGACCGCCCTGCAACGCAGCCGCGAGATCGCCCGGGCGGTGACCGACAACCTCGGTGGCCAGGGCGTTTTTGGCGTGGAGCTTTTCGTCAAGGGCGATGCGGTGTGGTTCAGCGAAGTCAGCCCGCG
>JAJAYS010000177.1 GCA_026786065.1 Polaromonas sp. | reverse complement strand
CACGGGCGGCCCTGGGAGATCGGCAAGTCCTTCGAGCAGAGCGCTCCGATTGGCCCGATCACGCCAGCCGCCCAGGCCGGCGATGTTGCCAACGCGGAACTGTTCATCCAGGTCGATGGCAAGGACCGCCAGCGCAGCAACGTCTTCAGGCTGATCTGGAATATCGGCGAGATCATCGAGCACCTGACCGCCGCCTGGGACTTGCGCGCCGGTGACCTGATCTACACCGGCACGCCCGAAGGCGTGGCGGCCGTGGTGTCGGGCCAGACCATGGTTTGCGGCGTCGCCGGGCTGCAAGGCCTGACCGTCAAAGTTGCTTGAGCAAGACGCGCGGGGGTGGATTGAAGCTGCTCGAAGCCCTCGCCAAGCTGTGCGCCATCGCAGCCGGTGCGCTGCTGACGGTCATTACGCTGATGACCTGCGCCAGCCTGATCGGCCGCAATACGACGGGCGCCACTTTGGTCGGGGATTTTGAGTTGACCGGCATCGCGGCTGGCGCCGCGATTGCGCTGTTCATGCCGTTTTGCCAAGTCCGGCGCGGCAACATCATTGTTGATTTTTTTACAGCCCGGCTCAGCGACGGCACCAACGCAAGCCTGGACCGCGTCGGCGCCTTGCTCCTGGCGCTGGTGTTCGCGCTGCTGGCCTGGCGCACCTCGCTGGGCGGCCTCAACTCATACCGCACACATTCCGAAACCCAAATTCTGGGCTTCCCGGAATGGACCGTCTATGCCGTCATGGTGCCGCCCTTTGTGCTGACTGCGCTTATCGGCCTATGGCAAGCCGGCTTCGGCTTTGCGCCAGGCAGCGACACGGCCGAAGGCGGCGCATGAGCGGCCTCGGCGGCATCACGCTCGCGCTGCTGATCTTCGGGCTGATGCTGCTGCTGATGGCGGTGCGCGTGCCGATTGCAGTCTCCATGTTCGTCGCCGGAGCCAGCGGCTACGTCGTGCAGGCTGGCTGGCTGCCGTTTGCCAGCTTCCTCAATACCCAGGCGTTTGCCCGCTTTGCAAGCTACGACCTGTCGGTGATTCCGCTGTTCATTTTGATGGGCCACTTCGCCACGCAGGGCGGCATCAGCCGGGCGCTGTTTCGCTTTGCTGCGGCGGTGATGGGCGGCTTCAGGGGTGGCCTTGCGATGGCGTCGGTGCTGGCCTGCGCGGCCTTCGGCGCGATCTGCGGCTCGTCGGTTGCAACGGCCGCCACCATCACCAGCGTGGCCCTGCCTGAAATGAAACGCCACGGCTATTCGGGCCGGCTGGCCACCGGCACGCTGGCGGCGGGCGGCACGCTCGGCATTTTGATTCCGCCATCGGTGCCGCTGGTGATCTACGCGATTCTTACCGAGCAGAACATTGCCAAACTGTTCGCCGCTGCGATGGTGCCCGGTCTCATTGCGATGCTCGGCTACATCGCCGCCATTGCGGTTTACGTGCGGCTGGTTCCCGGCCAGGCGCCGGAGGTGGCGGCTGACCGCGAAGCGCTGAGCGGCGCGCTGGTGGTCGGCGTTCTGCCGATCGCGCTGATTTTCTTGCTGGTGTTCGGCGGCATTTACGGCGGCTTTTTTACGCCAACCGAAGGCGCCGCCGTCGGCGCCGCCGCCACACTGCTGGCCGCCCTGCTGCGGCGCGAACTGGGCTGGGGCAAATTTGCCCAGTGCTTTTACGCAACGGCCGAAAGCACGGCGATGATTTTTTTGATCTTCATCGGCGCCGACCTGATGAACTCGGCTCTGGCGCTGACCCAGGTGCCAAACCAGCTTGCCGCCGTGGTCGGCAGCTGGGGTTTGTCGCCGCTGATGGTGGTCACCGCCATCTTGCTGTTCTACGTGGTGCTGGGCGCGGTGATGGACGAGCTGTCGATGCTGCTGTTGACAATCCCGATTTTCTTCCCGATGGTGATGGCGCTGGACTTCGGCATGCCGCGTGAATCGGTGGCGATCTGGTTCGGCATCATGGTGCTGATGACGGTCGGCTTCGGCCTGCTGGCCCCGCCGGTCGGTCTGAATGTGTACGTCGTCAACGGCATGGCCAAAGACGTGCCAATCCGCGAAAGCTACCTGGGCGTGATGCCGTTTTTGATCACCGATGCGCTGCGCACCACGCTGCTGCTGCTGGTGCCTGGCATTTCGCTATGGCTGGTTCAGTACGTCGGCTGAAGTCCTTTGGTCTCACTATTGCAACAGACCGCCAATCGACGAAAAAATCAGGGCAATCACGCTTCACCGGCACCGCCAGTCCGCTCTAAATTAGGGCCAGCGTATTTCAAACCACATCAACGATTCAACCCACGGAAAAAACCATGATTCACCGCCGCACCCTTTTAAAAACCGGCGCCGCCGCCGCGCTCGGCACACCGGCGCTGTCCGGCCTGGCGCAGCAAGCCGTCACGCTGAAGTTCCACACCTTCATGTCGCCGACCTCCAACGTCTGGCTGGCCATGCACAAACCGTGGATGGACAAGGTCGAGAAGGACTCGGGCGGCCGCATCAAGTTCGAAGCCTATCCGGCCATGCAGCTTGGCGGCACGCCGGTGCAGCTCTACGATCAGGCCAAAGACGGCGTGGTCGATATCGT
>JAJAYS010000176.1 GCA_026786065.1 Polaromonas sp. | reverse complement strand
TAGCACTTCATCCCGAAAATCTGCATTTCTGGAAGTGCCCTGTTGTCAAATCATAACGGGTGACATGCACCCGCACCTTGCGCAGCAACTAGGCGCTCAGAAAGCGGTAGAGGTTGCGCAGCATGCCGGCGGTGGCGCCCCAGATATAGCGCTCCTTGGGGTCGCTGCTGTCGATTCCGGTGTACGGCATCGACAGCCACTGCCGCAAGGCGCCTTCGAACTCGAATTCGTGGCGCTGATGATTGGCCGGGTCCATCAGGTAACGCAGGGGCACCTCAAACACATCAGCCACCTCGGCTGGATTGGGCTGCAGCACAAAGCCGGGCTGTACCAGCGCCACGACCGGGGTGATGATAAAAGCCGTGCCGGTCACGTAAGTCGGCAAGATGCCGAGCACCTCGACGTGCGCACGCAGCAGGCCAATTTCTTCATGCGCCTCCCGCAGGGCGGTGTCCACCGCATCGTGGTCGCTGTCGTCGGTCTTGCCGCCGGGCAAGGCCACCTGACCGGAGTGCGTGGACATATTGCCCGCCCGCTCTGTCAACAGCAGTGTGAGTTCGTCCCGCATCACCAGCGGCAGCAGTACCGCCGCCAGCGCCGGCTCGCGGTTGGAAAATTTCTTTTCCACGCTGTGCTCCGGTGTCCACTGCGGCGGGTGGCGAAAACGCTGGCGCAGGGCCTGCGGCGTCAAGGCCTGCGCCGGGACACCCGACAAATGGGTGTCCACGCCGATCACCGGAATGCTGCGGGGATCAAAGGAGGGCAGGGGTTTGGTGAATGTCATCAGGAGCAAAGTCTAGTGTGGTGTTGCACGCTATCTGGAAACCCACACCAGCAGCCATAAAAAAAGCCGCTCCAGAGAGCGGCTTTTGTGGGCAAACTGCTTTTACGCTGCTTTGGCGCCCAGCTTTTCCTTGATACGTGCCGACTTGCCGCTACGGCTGCGCAGGTAGTACAACTTGGCGCGGCGCACATCACCACGGCGCTTGACTTCGATCTTGGCGATGAGCGGGCTGTAGACCTGGAAGGTCCGCTCGACGCCTTCACCGTTGGAGATCTTGCGCACGATGAAGCTTGAGTTGAGGCCACGGTTGCGCTTGGCAATCACCACACCTTCAAAAGCCTGCACACGTTTGCGTGTACCTTCAACCACATTGACGCTGACCACCACGGTGTCGCCGGGGGCGTACACGGGAATGGTCTTGTTGAGACGGGCAATTTCTTCCTGCTCAAGGGTTTCGATCAGATTCATGATTCATTCCATCCAACTTTCTCGTTCATACACGCGCTGCACTAAAGACCGCAAATCCATGGACACATCGAAGATGGTCAAGATGGTTGCAGTGGCCGCCAGAGGACCGAAAAGCCTTTGATTATAGCGTTTAAGCGTCCTGCTCCGGATTTTCGATCAAATCCGCCAGAAACACTTCGTCGCGAGCGCTTAACTGCCCGGCTACGCGCGCTTGCTGCACCAGATCGGGGCGCTGACGCTGCGTCAAGGCCAGCCTTTGCTCGCGCCGCCAGCGCTCGATATGCGCGTGGTTGCCCGACAGCAGTTTGTCCGGCACGGTTTGATCGCGCCAGCTCTCAGGGCGCGTGTAATGCGGGCAATCCAGCAGCCCGTCCAGCGCCGGGTTGAAACTGTCGAGTTGGTGGCTGCCCTCGTCATTGAGCACGCCGGGTTGCAGGCGCGCGACGGCGTCCAGCAGGGCCATGGCAGCGATTTCTCCGCCGGACAGCACAAAATCACCAAGGCTGATCTGCTGGTCAACGTACATGTCGATAAAGCGCTGGTCCAGGCCTTCGTAACGACCGCAAATCAGGACTGCCCCGGCGCTGGCCGACCAACCCGTGACAGCGCTGTGGTTCAGCGGCTGTCCAATGGGCGAAAACAGCACGGCGGGCGCTTGCTGGCCAGCCGCCTCCGCGCGGTCCCCACGAATCGTTTCCAGGCAGCGTGCCAGCGGCTCGGCCATCATCACCATGCCGGGGCCGCCGCCAAATGACCGGTCATCGACCCGCCGGTAATTGCCCTCGGCAAAATCGCGCGGGTTCCAGAGCATGACCTCGACCAGGCCGGATTCGTAAGCGCGGCGCGTCACGCCGCTGATCAAAAACGGCGCGAAAAGCTCGGGGAACAGGGTGATGACGTCAAGACGCATGGCTGTATTTTGCGCCGATCGCAACGCCAGACTAATAGTCGGGTTGCCAGTCCACCGTGATGATCTTGCCGGGCAAGTCCACGGCATCCACATAGGCTGCCACAAAGGGGATCATGCGCTCCAGCGTCTGCTCGCCTTCTGTGTACTCAACACACAACACCGAATGCGGCCCAGTGGCCATCAGGTCGCGTACGCGACCCAGCGCCACGCCTTCACGGTTGACCACATTCAGGCCGAGCAGATCGACCCAGTAATACTCGTCCTTGCCGGCTTTGGGAAAGCTGCTGCGCGGCACAAATATACGCGCGCCACGCAAGGCCTCGGCCGGGGTACGGTCGTCTATGCCTGCGAACTTGGCCACCACCGAGTCG
>JAJAYS010000175.1 GCA_026786065.1 Polaromonas sp. | reverse complement strand
GCCTGGTTCGGCATCTCGAGCGCAAGCTGACTCGGCCGGTAACCCCTGCAGGGCCGGCGCATAAAGCTATTAAAAAAATAGCGTGGTGTACCGGCGGCGCGCAGAATTATTTTGAAAGCGCGATAGCCGCCGGGGCCGACGCCTTCATCACCGGCGAGATTTCCGAACCGCAGGCCCATGTCGCGCGCGAAATGGGCGTGGTCTTTCTGGCCTGTGGCCATCATGCGACCGAGCGTTATGGGGCGCCGGCTGTCGCCGGTTGGGCGGCGGGGCAATTCGGCCTGACGCACGAGTTCATCGACATCGACAACCCGGCCTGATGATGGTCGGCCAGGCGCATTCGATGTGGAGGGTTCCCATGCACGGCTCGGGATGGCGGGCGGGCGCGAACCTGGACCGGCAGGTCGCTCGCCATCCGTATGGAAAGGCTGCTTCCAATGCTTGAATTGCGCGATGTGGCCTGCGTTCGCGGCGGCCGCCGGCTGTTTGAGAAGCTCAACCTGACGCTGCGGCCGGGCCAGTTGCTGCGCGTCAGCGGCGTCAACGGCGCGGGAAAGACCAGCTTGCTGCGCATGCTTTGCGGCTTGCAGGCGCCCTACGAGGGCGAACTGCTATGGCACGGTGCGCGGCTTGACGTGTTGCGCGAGAACTTCAATTGCCAGCTGGTTTACGTCGGTCATGCGGCCGCGCTGAAGGACGACCTGTCGGCGCTCGAAAACCTCCAGACAGCGGTGCGACTTGGTGGAACCCTTGCCGACACGCCGGCTGCGCGAATGGCCCTGCAGTCGGCTGGCTTGCGTGGCAAGGAGCACGCACCGGCGCGCACGCTTTCGCAGGGGCAACGTCGCCGCGTTGCGCTGGCGCGGCTCGAACTCGCCCAGAGCCAGGCGCTGTGGGTGCTGGACGAGCCGTTCAACGCGCTCGACACGGCGGCCACCGACTGGCTGCTCGGCCTGATCGGGCGGCAATTGGGGTGCGGCGGGCTGGTCGTCTTGACGAGCCACCAGCCGGTGGCGCTAGCCGATGCACTCGCCCAAGTGGTTGTAGCGCTGTGAACGGGCAAGTCCCCACCGCAGCAACGGTGCTGAGCGCCTGGGACGGCATGCGCTGCCTTTTCACGCGCGATCTGCGGCTTGCGCTGCGACGGCGCTCCGACACTTTTGCCGCGCTATTTTTCTTCGTGATCGTTGTCAGCCTGTTTCCGCTGGGCATCGGCCCCGAAACGCAGTTGCTCAGGCGCATGGCTGCGGGCGTGGTGTGGGTGGCCGCGCTGCTCGCCGCGATGCTTTCGTTGACCCGGCTGTTTGCCGACGACCATCAGGACGGCACACTGGAGCAGCTGTTGTTGTCGGCGGCGCCGTTGCCGCTGCTGGTTCTGGCGAAAATGGCGGCCCACTGGCTGGTTTCGGGCCTGCTGCTGGCGCTGATATCGCCGCTGCTGGCATTACAGTTCGACCTGCCGCTGGAGGCGGTCGGTGTCTTGTTGCTCTCGCTGCTTCTGGGAACCCCGCTGCTCAGCCTGATCGGCGGCATCGGTGCGGCCTTGACTGTGGGCCTTCGCGGCGGCGGGGTGTTGCTGTCGTTGCTGGTGCTGCCGCTGTATGTGCCCGTTATCATATTTGGTTCCGGTGCCGTCGAAGCCAGCGTCGCGAAGCTGGGCGTTACCGGCCATTTTTCCTTGCTGGGTGCGATGCTGGCGGTGTCGCTGGTGCTGGCGCCGGTCGCAGCGGCCGCTGCTCTGCGAATTTCGGTTGAATGATTTTCTCCGCACCGCATCCAAGCAGGCATTACAGAACAAGGACACAGGCAAGTCGTGATACCCGGCAGCATCAATTGGTTTAAATATGCCGCGCCACCGCGGCTTTACGCGCTGGCCGGCATGGTCTTGCCGTGGTTCGCGGCGCTTGCCGGGTTGCTGACGCTGGCTGGGCTGGTGATTGGTTTGGTAATTGCGCCAACCGATGCCCAACAGGGGGAGGCCTACCGTATCATTTTTGTGCATGTGCCGGCGGCCTGGATGTCGATGTTGATTTACCTGGCGATGGCTTTCTGGGCCGGCATCGGGCTGGTTTTTAATGCGCGCAGTGCGGCGATGCTAGCGCTGGCGCTGGCACCGACCGGCGCATTGATGACCTTTATCGCGCTCTGGACCGGCGCGCTCTGGGGCAAACCGACCTGGGGCGCGTGGTGGGTCTGGGATGCCCGCCTCACGTCAGAACTGATCCTGTTGTTTCTTTACATCGGCTTCATGTCGCTGCACGCCGCCATCGACGATGCGCGTCGTGCCGACCGGGCTGCGGGGCTGCTAGCGCTGGTCGGCGTGGTCAACGTGCCAATTATTTATTTCTCCGTCAAGTGGTGGAACACGCTGCATCAGGGGGCTTCGGTCAGCCTGATAAAGGCGCCCAGCATGGCGGCCCCCATGTTGACCGGCATGCTGGTGATGGCGCTGGCCTTCTGGATGTACTGCCTGGCGGTCGCCGCGATGCGCCTGCGGGTGATTCTTCTTGAGCGCGATGCGCAGGCCGCATGGGTGAAACAGGCGTTGGGCAAGCTGCCCGCAGTGGCAGGATGATGTCCTTGCAACCGAATTGGTCTTCCTTGCCGGAGTTTCTGGCTATGGGGGGGTATGGTGTGTATGTATGGGGCTCGTTTGGGATGACCGCGCTGGTCGTTCTGATCGAACTGGTCAGCCTGGTCGCGAGGCAAAAAGCCGCGCGTATCCAGACCGACGGCCCCAGCTCAACTGACGAAGGAGGATTCAAATGAAACCGAGAGCCAAACGCGGTCTCGCCGTCGCCGCCGGTCTTGCGGCTTTGGGAGGGGCTGTAGCCCTGATGCTCAATGCTTTCCAGAGCAATCTGGTGTTTTTCTTCAGCCCGACACAGATAGCGGCCAACGAGGCGCCGCAGGGGCGCAACTTTCGCGTCGGCGGCTTGGTCGAGGAAGGCAGCATCCGGCGCGAGCCGGGCGGTTTGACGATCAATTTTGTGGGCACCGACCTGGCAAAGGCGATTCCGGTCAGCTACACCGGTTTGTTGCCTGACCTTTTCAAGGAAGGCAAGGGCGTGGTGGCGCAGGGCAAACTGGGGGCCGACGGCATATTCCGCGCCGACCAGGTGCTGGCCAAGCACGACGAAAACTACATGCCACCCGAAGCGGCCGATGCCTTGAAGAAGGCACAGAGCGGAGCGATGTCGGCCGGCGGCACGCTTAAAGGAGGTCAGCAGTGATTCCTGAACTGGGTCATTTCGCGTTGATCCTGGCGCTGATGATGGCGTTGGCGCAAAGCGTGCTGCCGCTGATCGGTGCGGCCAGCGGCAACCGCCGGTGGATGGAGTTGGCCCGGCCGTCGGCGCGGGGGCAGTTTCTGTTTGTCGCCATTGCCTACGGCTGCCTGACCTATGCCTTCGTTACCAATGATTTTTCGGTTTTGCTAGCTGCGCAGCATTCGAACTCGACGCTGCCGCTGGTGTACCGCATCACTGCGGTTTGGGGCAACCACGAAGGCTCGATCCTGCTGTGGTCGTTGATCCTTGCAGGCTGGACGCTGGCCGTTTCCATTTTCTCCAAACAGCTTGACGAACGCATGGCTGCCCGCGTGCTGGGCGTGATGGGCTTGGTCAGCTGCGGCTTTCTGTTGTTCACGCTGCTGACATCCAACCCGTTTTGGCGTCTGCTGCCGGCCGCAGCCGACGGCCGTGACCTGAATCCCTTGCTGCAAGACCCCGGCATGATCATTCACCCACCGATGCTCTACATGGGCTACGTGGGCTTCATCGTGGCTTTTGCCTTTGCAATTGCCGCACTGCTTGCGGGGCGCCTTGATGCGGCCTGGGCCCGCTGGTCGCGTCCCTGGACCACGGTCGCCTGGTGCTTTTTGACCTTCGGCATCGCGCTTGGCAGCTTCTGGGCTTATTACGAACTCGGCTGGGGCGGCTGGTGGTTCTGGGACCCGGTCGAAAACGCTTCGTTCATGCCCTGGCTGGTTGGCACTGCGCTGATTCATTCACTGTCGGTAACTGAAAAACGCGGCAGCTTCAAGATGTGGACCGCGCTGCTGGCCATCATCACTTTCTCGCTGTCGCTGCTGGGCACCTTCATTGTGCGGTCCGGTGTGCTCAGCTCGGTTCACGCCTTTGCGACCGATCCGGCACGCGGGGTGTTCATCCTGGGCTTTCTGGTGCTGGTTGTGGGCAGTTCGCTGCTGCTGTTCGCCATCCGCGCGCCCCGGGTCGCTTCCGGCGGAAGTTTCGAGTTGATTTCGCGCGAGTCGATGCTGCTTGCCAACAACGTGTTGCTAATGGTCGCGGCGGCAGCCGTGCTGCTCGGTACTTTGTACCCGCTGCTGCTGGATGCGCTGGGCGTCGGCAAGCTGTCGGTCGGTCCACCCTATTTCGTCGCTGTGTTCGTTCCCCTGATGGCGCCGGCGTTGTTCCTGATGGGCGTCGGGCCGATGACGCGCTGGCGTCAGGCGGGCCTGCTGGACCTGGCCAGGCGACTGCGCTGGGCCGGCGGCGTCAGCCTGGCCTCAGCCTTGATCGCCCCGTTGGTACTACGCAGCTGGACGCCGCTGATCGGCTTTGGTCTGCTTCTGGCCGCCTGGGTCGCCAGCACGGCGGTGCTCAATCTGATCTTGCGGGTGCGCGAGCATCCGGCGGGTGGCGCCCGGGCGTTGGCGGCGCAGCCCGGCAGTTACTACGGCATGTTGCTGGCGCATTTTGGCGTTGCGGTGTTTGTTTTTGGCGTGACGATGGTCGGTGGCTTTTCCAGCGAATCGGACGTGCGCATGGAGGTCGGTGATTCGACAGCGGCCGGGCGTTACGAGGTTCGCATGGAGGGCGTGCGCGACATCGTCGGACCGAACTACCAAGCAGCCCGCGCGACGCTGGTGCTGACAGAGGGCGGCAAGCGGATTGCCACGCTGCAGCCCGAGCGGCGGGTTTACAACATCAGCCGCTCACCGATGACCGAGGTGGCGATCGACCGCAGTCTGGCGCGCGATGTGTACGTCGCGCTGGGCGAGCCGGTGAGCGCCACCGCCTGGAGCGTGCGGGTTCATCACAAGCCTTTCGTCAACCTGATTTGGCTCGGTTGCCTGTTGATGGCCGGTGGCGGTTTGCTGGCGGTGCTGGACCGCCGCTACCGCAACCAGCGCCAGGCCGCCGCGCTACCGCTTTCCATCCCCCCCCCTGCGGGCGGTGCAAGCTCGGGCACGGTGCCTGACCCGCTGCCAACAGCATGAAGCGCTACCTGCTGCCGCTCGCGGTATTCGCCGCGCTGGTGGTGTTTCTGGCCATGGGCCTGAAGCTCGATCCGCGGGATGTGCCTTCACCGCTGATTGGCAAACCGGCGCCGGCCTTCAACCTGCCGCGTCTGGACGCCCCCGATCAGAAGATTTCGACCCAGGACCTGCGCGGCAAAGTTTGGGTGCTCAACGTGTGGGCATCCTGGTGCGCCCCGTGCCGGGTCGAGCATCCGCTGGTCGGCGAGCTCGCCAAAAGCGGAGTGCCGGTCTATGGACTCAATTACAAGGACAAGGGCGCGGACGCGCGGGCCTGGCTGGCCAAGCTCGGAGACCCTTACGTGGCGACGCTGGTGGACCCCGACGGTCTGGTTGGCATCAACTACGGGGTGTATGGCGTGCCCGAAACCTTTGTCATCGACCAGAACGGCGTCATCCGCTTCAAATTCAACGGCCCGATCACGCCAGAGGTGCTGCATGGGGCCATCACGCCCTTGATCAGGAAACTCGGTGGTTAGAAACTTGCGCTTGTTGGCCTGTCTTGCGCTTGCCGCGCCGCTGCTCTCGATGCCACCGGCTGCGGCGCAGACCCCCGCGCCCTCGGTACCCACTTCACGCGCAGCGCCTTCGAGCTATGCGGATCCTGCTCTGGAGGCGCGCGTGCTGGCTGTCGCCGAAGAGCTGCGCTGTCTGGTGTGCCAGAACGAAACCATTGCGGCCTCGCACGCCGACCTTGCGGTGGATCTGCGCAACCAGATCCGCATCAAACTGCGGCAAGGTCAGTCGCAGGAGCAGATTCTCGATTTCATGGCCGAGCGGTATGGCGACTTTGTGCTGTATCGGCCCCGCTTGAAGGCGAGCACGGTACTGTTGTGGGCCGGGCCGTTCGTGTTGCTCGGTTTCGCGGTGTGGGTGCTGATCCGGAACATCCGCCGGCAGCACCGCGCGCTCGTGCCCGCCGAGCTGAGCCAGGAAGAAAACGCGCGTGTTGCCGCGCTGCTGGCTGAAGTCGCAAGGCCGACACCGGGGAGCCCATCGTGACGATTTTTTGGCTCCTTGCCGCCGGCCTCGGCGTTGCGGCGCTCGCGCTGGTGCTGCCGGCTGTCTTGCGCTCGCAGCTTCCTGCGCGCGCGTCGGCCGATGGCCGGACGGCGAACCTGGTGGTGC
>JAJAYS010000174.1 GCA_026786065.1 Polaromonas sp. | reverse complement strand
GGTCAGCGGCGGGCAGGCCCCGGACTGGTCGCGCCTGGCTGAGGACTTTTCCCAGGCCATGAGAACGCTCTGGGCTTGACTACGGGTTGTGACGCCGAAATTCATATTCTGTTCGGGCTGAGCCTGTCGAAGCCTGTCCTGAGCTCGACGAAGGGCTCTTCGACAGGCTCAGGGCGAACGGGTTCGTGGTGGTACGAATCAATAGCTCTTGAGCGGCGTTACGTCGCCACCGGGACTTCGTACACAAGCATGAAAAAGCGCCTAAAGAGGCGCTTTTTTGCTTTTTGGATCTCGTCTGACCGAACTCCAAACCAGCGCAACCGCCGCAACCGTTCAACCGCCTTTGGAAGGCCGCTTCCCCGGATTCTTCTTGCTGCGCGTATGCGAGCCGCGCTCCAGGCTGACCTTCTGGCCGCGACCGGACGTCACGGTCATGCCCTTGGCGGGAATCGGTTTCGGGGCGCAGATGTCGGCTTCGACCCTGATCTTCTTCGGCATAAAAACTCCATTGGAAATTCAAGTAAACCCGCATTTTAAGCGAGCCGCAGACGCACGCCAGGCCGTCGCGGCCGCGCCTCAGGTTCGGTGCCGAAGGCCCTCTGCCCGCCGCCGCAGTGCGCCTACATCGCCCGACGCAGCGGCAGATTGATCAGCAGATTCTGCGGCTTGATTTTGACGATGCCGCCGGCGTTCATCATCAGCCCGAGGTACACCGGCTTGCCGGCCACGTCGGCGCGCATCTCCAGCGGATCGGTGAAGTCGAGCCGGAACAAACTCACCAGGCGCTGCAGCCGCGCCGCATCGACCTCGCGGTCTTCATACAGGTCGTTTAGCAGCGCAGTCGCTTCGACGTCGAGGCCGATGTGCCAGCGCCAGGCTTCGTCGTCGATTTTCTGTAGCGGCCGGATCGTCACCGCGACGCCGAGGAAGTGCCGCACCCACTTCTGCAGCACCAGCGACAAGGCCTTCAAGCCCGAGCGGGCGCGGGTCATTTTGAAGATCAACCCATGACTCAGGTCGTGCGTCACCTCGTGCGTCAGGTCGAGCAAATAGTGGTGGCGCCGGTGCCCGCCCAGGTGCTCTCGAAAATAGTCGGCTGCGTTGTCGCCTCCCAGCACCTGCATGTCGATTGTGGCCATGGGCGCACCGGCTTCAAACAAAAAGCGGCCGATGTCGCCGACGCCGCCGGTCTCGCTGAGCATGTCGAGCGTCGTCTGGTCGCCGCTCAGCACCTGGCCGTCCTGCGTGCCGATGCGCTGCGGCCGGTGCAGCATGTCGGCGGCGCGGTGCTCAAAGGCGTCGTCCGAGCCGGCCAGCAGTTGCCCGGCGATGGCTTGGACAAGCAGGTCGATGAACAGCGGGGGAATGGCGATGCGGCTGCCGTCGCCGCCAAACAAACCCATGTAATAGGCTTCTAGCGAACCAGCGGCCAGCAGGTCGTCCCGAAAGCTCAGAAACAGCTGGTAACTCTGGCGCGCATCGGCGTCGCTCACCGCATACAAGGCGTTGGCGTCAACCGCTTGCGCCGGCGCGGCGAGCAGCGCGGCATGCAGCGCGAGTTCGGCCGGGCAGGACTCGGGGACCGGCGCCAGCTCTGGTCGTGCCAGAAAACTGCGCAAAAAGTCGTCGGTCGGGCGCAGCCAGTGCGGCGGGGGCGTCAAGGATTCAAAAGGCATAGGCAGGATCGTCGCACAGCCCACCAGCGACCAACTCCGCGCACGCCACTTGCTATAAAATTCATAGCTTATAACGCCGGTTTTGTTTGGGTTTAAAGCTAGATTCTCTTAAAAATTGGAGGCTGCGGCGCAGGGCTGCGCAAAGCCGGCTCTGGCGCTGCTTACACGGCGTTGCCCGCCAGGGCCTGCGCTGTGGCAGTCTTGCAGAAACGCATCTTTACGGCAGCTTTGCAGCTCTTCTGGGGGCTGGCGCGTTAGGCAGTGGTACCGCCCGATCCCCGTCACGGCCACGGCCACCGACCCACGGTCCACGGGATAAAACCGAGAAAGACCTTCCATGCACACCATCGATGGCCCCACCGCGCCGCTGCCACCCCGCACACCGGCACATCAAAAGCCGACCGGCCTTTGGCTTGCCACCAGCCTGTGGCGCGCTGCGCGGGCCTGGCCGCTGCTCGCCGGCGTGCTGTGTGTGGGCGTTCTGCCGCCGGCCTTTGCGCAGGCCATTGACCCGCCAGGGCGAGTGGCCCGGCTCAACCTGGTGGAGGGCGCTGTCAGCTTTGCACCGGCCGACGCAGCTGGCGGCGCTGGCTGGACGCCGGCGGTGCGCAACCGCCCGCTCACCTAGGGCGACCGCATCTGGACCGCGCCAGGCTCGCGCTCCGAGATCCATATAGGCGCTCTCACGCTGCGCCTGGGCGAGCAGACGAGCGTTGATTTTCTGGCGCTGGACGACGACGCCACCCGCCTGCGGCTGGCCCAAGGCAGTGTGCGGCTCCGCGTGCGCAGCCTTTATCCGGGTCAGCAGCTCGAAGTCAGCACGCCCAACCTGACCTTCGGCATTGCGCAAGCCGGCGACTACCGCATCGACGCCGACCCGGCCGGCGACACGACCCGCGTGCAGGTTCACAGCGGAGGCGGCACAGCCTACGGCGACGCCGGCACCGCACTGGAGTTGAGCCGCAACCAGCAGGCCACATTTACTGGCACGCAACTCGCAGCAGGCAACGCGCCGCAGGGCTCCGACGGCTTTGACCGTTGGGCCGACGCACGCGACCAGCTTGAAGAACGCTCGGTGGCCGCACGCTATGTGCCGCGCGAGGTCGTCGGCTACCAGCAGCTCGATGCCTATGGCGACTGGCAGCAAGACGCCGACTACGGGCCGGTCTGGTTGCCGCGCGCCGTGCCGATGAACTGGGCGCCGTACCGCGTCGGCCACTGGAGCTGGATCGCCCCTTGGGGCTGGACCTGGATCGACGACGCGCCCTGGGGCTTTGCGCCATCGCATTACGGACGCTGGACGCAGATCGGCCCGCGCTGGGCCTGGGCGCCCGGCCGCATCGCGCCGCGCCCGGTGTACGCCCCGGCGCTGGTGGCCTTTATCGGCGGGACCGCAGGCGGCGCCACCTGGAACGTTGCAATCGGCCCCGGCCGGCCGCCGCAGCCGGCTTTCGGCTGGTTCCCCCTGGCGCCTGGCGAAGCGTTCCGGCCCGCCTACCGCGTCAGCCCGCGTTATGTCGGCAGCGTGAACCAGAACCTGGTGGTCCACCGGGTGCCCGGCGACGCCGCGCGCGGCCACCGCTACCAGCGCCACGAGGGTGCGGTCAGCGTGGCCCGCGCCGACGATTTCATCGGCGGACGGCCGATCCGCGCTTTACCGCAGGCAGTTCAGGCCGCCGACCTGCGCCGCGG
>JAJAYS010000173.1 GCA_026786065.1 Polaromonas sp. | reverse complement strand
CACCGGCTGGCGCTGGTGGCCGCAGCCAGCAGCGGCCACCCGCGTTTTTTCCTCGGCACCGACAGCGCGCCGCACCCCGCGCATCTGAAGGAGCATGCCACTGGCTGCGCGGGCTGCTACACCGCCCATGCCGCGATGGAGCTGTATGCCGAGGCGTTTGATGCTGCTGGCGCACTCGACAAGCTCGAAGCCTTTGCCAGCTTCAACGGCGCGGATTTTTACGGCCTGCCGCGCAACATCGGGACGATCACCTTGATGAAAGAGAGCTGGACGCCGCCGGAGAGTTTTGCGTTTGGCGAAGCGCAACTCAAGCCGCTCCGGTCAGGGGAAATGTTGCATTGGAGAGCCGCATGAACAGCACTAAACCAGATGGCCACAAGATCGCTTTGCTGATTGATGCCGATAGTCTGCGATTCAAAGGCGCAGAGGTATTCAGTTTTGGCCCCAAACCGTTCGCCAACGCCTGTTCGCTGTTTCTGCGTGTTGAAAAATTGGGCGACGAGAGCGAATTGGGGAGGGGGTGACCTGAGTTGGGCGCGTCAGGCTGCTGTTCATGAACGCCATAAATTGGCAGCAGCCCTGGCTCCAGCCGCTTCGCCGCCTTGGCGAGCCGCTGGCACAGGCCGTGTCGTTTGACAAGCCGCTTCATGCGGCCCTGAATATCACCGCTGCTGGCCCGGTGCGCTTCGTCTCCCAATCCGCACTTCCCGACGGTCAGGCCTACGAGCAATTCATCTTTGAAACCGGCAGCGTCCCGACGCGCGACAACCTGCATGATTTTTTCAACGGCCTGGTCTGGATTCATTTTCCGAAAACCAAATCCCGACTGAATGCGCTGCAAGCCGCCGAGATCGTCCGGGCCGGTGTGCAGCCGCTGCGCGGCCCGGTGCGCGACGCGCTGACGGTGTTCGACGAAAACGCCGCGTTCCTGATCGCGCCGCCGCCGCTATGGGATGCGCTGGCGGCGCGCGACTGGCAGGCACTGTTCGTCACCTTGCGCCCCCTGTGGCGGGAGGCGCAGCTCGTGCTGTTCGGCCATGCGCTGCTGGAGAAGCTGGTTTCACCGCGAAAAGCGATCACGGCCCATGTTTATCGGACGCAGGCAGCTATAAATTCAATAGCAAATGCCGCCCAGCTCGACGAGCTTGTGGCGGCCAGTCTGACAGCCGGAGGGCTTGCCGGAAAGCCTTTCCTGCCTTTGCCGGTGCTCGGTGTGCCGGGCTGGTGGGTTGAGAACGAGAGCCCGTCTTTTTACGATGATCCCGCTGTTTTTCGGCCCGCGGCACCGCGCCACGGGTCCGCATGACAGACCGATTAAAAACCCCTCGCCCTTGCTTGATTGAGCGGCAGCCGCCCCAATTTTCTGCACAATGCAGGCTCGCGGCAGGCTGCAGTCCACCATCTAGTCGCGGTTGACCTTATCGATTTTTACGGAGAACCCATGAAACGCATCGTTCTGTTCGTGTTGACCAACCTGGCTGTTGTGGTGGTGCTGGGCATCGTCGCCAGCCTGCTGGGCGTCAACCGTTTCCTGACGCCCAACGGCCTGGATCTGGGCATGCTGCTTGGCTTTGCGCTGGTCATCGGCTTTGGCGGCGCCATCATCTCGTTGCTGATCAGCAAGCCGGTTGCCAAATGGAGCGCCGGCGTGCGGTTGATCAACGAGCCGCAAAACGCCGACGAAGCCTGGATCGTCGAGACGGTGCGCAAGCTGGCCACCACTGCGCAGATCGGCATGCCCGAAGTCGGCATTTTTGAAGGCGCACCGAACGCCTTCGCGACCGGTGCCTTCAAGAATTCGTCGCTGGTGGCGGTGTCCACCGGGTTGCTGCAAGGCATGACACGCGAAGAAATTGAAGCCGTGCTCGCTCACGAAATCGCCCACGTTGCCAATGGCGACATGGTCACGATGGCCTTGATTCAGGGCGTCATGAACACCTTCGTCGTATTTTTGTCGCGCGTCATCGGTTACGCGGTGGATTCGTTTTTGCGTCGGGGCAGCGGCAGCAATTCCGGCCCCGGTATCGGCTACTACGTAAGCACCATCGTGCTTGACATCGTGCTCGGCTTTGCTGCCGCCGTCGTCGTGGCCTGGTTTTCGCGCCAGCGCGAATTCCGTGCCGATGCCGGTGCGGCCCAGTTTATGGGCAGAAAGCAGCCGATGATGAATGCGCTGGCGCGACTGGGCGGCATGCAGCCCGGGCAGTTGCCGAAGACCATCGAGGCGATGGGCATCACCGGTGGCATCGGCAAATGGTTTGCGACGCACCCGCCGATCGAAGAGCGCATTGCGGCGCTGCAGAATGCGCAGCCTGGGCAGGTTTGATTGGTTGCCGAATTGAAGAATCCGCTGTGGGTCAGCGGCTTTTTTGCCGAGAAACTCTATCAGTTGGGTTCCAGCGGTTCGCGCATCCAATTTAGACCGCAGGTGCAAAATATGCCTGCGGCATAGCCTGATCGACATCAAGTCAGGCGTCATGAGAACTAGCCCGAACCTCACGCTTTCGGCTGTATCGTCATCTGATCTTCGCGCTCAGCTACGGGCCGCAGACGTTGCCGTTCCGCCGATAAGTCAAGGTCGAACGAAAGAGTATCGCGAGCAACACATGATGGCTCGATTTCTCGCCACAGTCGCAAGCACGGGCCGCTTGGAGTACCCGTTGGACGTCGTGCACGGAGAGAAGCCCGATTTTTTGCTCTGACTTGCGGGCGCAAAAATTGGTGTCGAGTGCGTGGAAGCCGTCCATACCGAGCTCCATCACATTGAGGCTATTCTCGAACAATACTATCCCGACGCGATGAACTTTGGTCAGATTTTCGAGCCAGGCAAAGAGAATTTCACTCTGGAAGAGAAACACGAAATTGCGAGCGGCCAGCGTGCTGGCGAAGCATGGATGCCGGAAACGGCAAAGCGAAACTGGATATCGGCAATGGAGTACGTTGTTGCTGGAAAAACTAGCAAGCTTCGCAAAGGCAACTACTCCGCAAGCAGCTCAACTTGGCTTTTAGTTCAGGACGAGTGGCCGAACAGCCTGCGCTTCTATCCGGAGCAGGTTCGAGCCGCTGGTAGAGATCTTTTGGAAAGGATTTCGCCACTTCTTGCGCCGCCGGCCTTCCAGGCGATCTTTATTTCAAGTGTCAATCAGTTGCTGTGTTTCGAAGCAGACCAATATTCAGTTGAGCAGGTTTGCAACCTAAGGAGCTGACGTTTAGGCTGTCGTTTTAGCGGATCGCCTTCTGCATCTGCAGCCGTTGGACTCAACGTTAGCTCGCACCAGAAACACCTCTATTCCTTCTTGTTTTAGACTGTCAACACTGCTCGCCTCGGAGGTACACAAATGGATTCCATCCACGTCATGGTTGACCGAGAAATTCTTGGTGGAACGCCAGTTTTCGCCGGAAGTCGTGTACCCATTCGAGTGCTTTTCGAGCATCTCGAAGCGGGCGACCCGCTGGAGGTTTTTCTTCAGGACTTCCCGTCTGTGAGTAGAGAGCTCGCAGTCCACGTATTGGAT
>JAJAYS010000172.1 GCA_026786065.1 Polaromonas sp. | reverse complement strand
TTGCTCCCGACGCCGTGGTCCATCTGGCCGCGATCAGCTTTGTCGGGCATGCAGACAACAGTGCGTTTTATGCGGTGAACGTGGTGGGAACCACAAACCTTCTCACGGCGCTAGTGGCTTTGCCCAAGCGCCCCACGCGGGTTCTACTAGCAAGCAGTGCCAACGTGTACGGAAACACCAAGGCCTCGCCTATCGTGGAAACGCAGTCGCCTGCTCCCATCAATCACTATGGCATGAGCAAGCTTGCCATGGAACTTATGGCAATGACCTATGCAGCCCAACTGGGCCTGGTCATCACGCGCCCATTCAACTACACCGGGCGTGGGCAAAGTACAAACTTCATTGTTCCAAAGCTGGTGACGCATTTCGCCCGGAAGGCGCCCTCGGTTTCGCTCGGTAACCTCGCTGTTGCGCGAGAGTTCAACGATGTGCAGATGGTGTGCGATGCATACCTGCAGTTGCTGAAACACGGTAAGGCCGGCGAGACTTACAACGTTTGCTCGGGTCAGCCTTATACCTTGCAGCACGTGATCGATACGCTGGCCCGCATCACAGGACATCAACTCGAAGTGGTCATAGACCCAACATTGGTACGCGCCAATGAACTCCCCCGTCTATGCGGCAGCCCGGCCAAATTGCAGGCGCTTCTGGTCACAAATGAGTACGTCTTGGACATTCCTCCCTTGGAGAGAACCCTGCGGCAGATGTTGAATCCGGCCGGTCTCGCCAACTGCGCGCGAGCGTAGCTCTGAGGCACCGACGAGGTCTGCCCAAAACTTAATTCAAAGAAAGTCGATTTAATGGATGTTGCCTTCAACGCCACAGCCCTGCTTTCGCCTCTAACAGGCATTGGCCAGTATTCGCATCATCTGGCGATGGGACTAAGTCAGGTTGGCGATGTCAACGTCAATTTTTTCTACGGTTCTGGCTGGAGTCCCAAAGTGCGGTCAAACCCCCTGCCCAAGGTAGCCATGCTGAAGACTTGGGTTCACTGGCTTTTGCCTAATTCGTATGACGTTGCGCGCATGCTTCAACAACGGCAATTCTCGAAAGGCGTTGAGAAAGCGCGTCCTGACATCTACCACGAACCCAATTTCTTAGCCTATCGTTTTGATAGGCCGAGTGTCATCACGGTTCACGATCTTTCGTGGATACGTTACCCCGAGATGCATCCAACAGCGCGCGTAAAGTCGATGAATAAGTATTTTCAGCCCGGACTCGATCGCGCGTCACTGATCATGACGGACTCGGAATTCGTCAAGCGCGAGCTAATTGAAGTGTTCGGCGTAAAACCGGAGCGGATTCGACCCGTACTGCTGGGAGTCGAGGCTTCGTTTCATCCGCGCTCGGTGGAGAAGACCCGAGCGGTCATGAGCGCCAATCAACTCACACACGGCCAATACATTATTGCGGTGGGCACACTCGAACCCCGAAAAAATCTTTCCGTCGTCCTGCGAGCTTTCATGCAGTTAAGCTCCCCGCTTCGAAATCGCTTCCCGCTGGTACTGGTCGGCATGAAAGGCTGGCACACCTCCGCGCTGGAGAAGCAGATGGCCCCTTTGATTGCAGCCGGCGAAATCCGGATGCTGGGCTATCTGAGTCGTGAGGACTTGGCGGCAGTACTGGCGGGCGCCACTGCGCTGGTTTATCCGTCGATCTATGAAGGGTTCGGCCTGCCGCCCTTGGAAGCGATGGCCTGCGGCGTACCCGTCATCACCTCGAATGTCTCGTCGATTCCAGAGGTCGTGGGCGACACCGGCGTCCTGCTGGACCCGCAGGATGTGGACGGCTTCACCCGCGCGATGGAGCTTCTGATAACCTCCCCTGACGTGCGTGCAACCATGGCAGCGCGCGCGCTGGAGCGCAGCCGCCAGTTCAGCTGGGCGCAATGCGTCAGCGAAACGGTTGACGCCTACAAGTTCGTGCTCAGGAGTTCCTGATACAGCCTGATGTGGCGGGTGGTCATGTTCTCCACGGAATAGGCAACCGAATGAGCTAGCGCGTGCTGACCCATTTTTTGCCGCAGCAAAGGGTCGTTCAACAATCGGGCCAGGCATTGGCCCAGGGCCGAAGCATTGCGCACCGGCACCGCAAAGCCGGTTTCTCCCGCAACGTTGACAACATTGACGCCGTTATTGAGCTGCGTACATACCACCGGCTTGCCGCAAGCCATGGCTTCGAGCTGGACCAGCCCGAAGGCCTCAGACTGCTCGACCGACGGCAGACAGAACACATCGCAGGCGTGAAAGTAGGCGCCCAAGTCTTGCTCTGGAATGCGGCCGACAAACCAGACTCTCTCGCTCAGTCCCAGTTCGGCAGCCTGCTGCTCGAGTTGCGGGCGAAGCGGCCCGTCGCCACCGAGGATCAAAAAGGCGTCCGTGCTCTTCAGCGCATCGATCAGCACGTTGAAGCCTTTGTAGTACACATGCCGCCCCAGTGCGAATAGCAGGCCTCGCCCTTGGGCGCGACTGCGCAACTTGTCGCGCAGCGCTGCGGTGCGGGTGTTCAAGGCAAGCGACGAATAATCGAGCCCATAGGGGATCACATGGCGCCGCTCTGCGGGGACCTCGACCGGAATCTGCGTCGAGCTGTCGAAGTGCGCTTGGGTGGCGGCGACCAGCGCGTCAGCCTGCAGCACGATGCGACTTTGCAATGGCTTATAAAGCGCGCGCAGGCGCTTTTGCCGAATGATGTCGCTGTGCCAGGTGATGACGCGTCGCACTTTGGCGGGCAGAAGCATCGAAGTAAGGTGCGACAGCGGATCGGGGAAATGCAGGTGAAAAACGTCGAAGGGCTTTTCGCGGTGCAGCGCCAGCGCCTTGAAGACCAGCGCAGGCGAGATCGCCATGCTGTGCGCTTCGCCAAACGATGGCGCCTGAACCAGCCGATAGAGCCCTTGGGACTCGTCGCTCCCGCTTCGCCCCGATGCCGCCACGAGGTTGACGACCTCCACGCCCTGCGCGGCCAGCCCGTGCCCGAGCAACGAGACATGCCGCTCCAAACCGCCGTACTGCGCGTTCCAGAAGCGGCCGAAATGCAGCACTCTCATGCTCGACTGGCCATCACGCAAAGACCTCGGCGCTGCGCAGGCTCAGGCCGGCCTGGTCTTTCACCGACAGCATCGGTGCGGTGGCCAAAGGCCATTCGACAGCGATGTCGGGGTCGTTCCAGGCGATGCAGCGCTCGAACTGCGGTGCGTAGTAATCGGTCGTTTTGTACAAGACTTCGGCTTCGCCAGAAAGCGCCAGAAAGCCGTGCGCGAAGCCGGCCGGAATCCACAGTTGCCGCCGATTGTCGGCCGACAGAATTTCACCCAGCCAGCGGCCGAAACCGGGCGACGATTTTCTGAGATCGACGACCACATCGAAAATCTCGCCGCGCACCACGCGCACCAGCTTGCCTTGCGGTTGGCGCACCTGGTAATGCAAGCCACGCAGCCCGCCCCGGCTGGTGCATGAATGGTTGTCTTGCACAAAGGTGGCGTCAAAACCCAGTGCCTCAGCCAGCCGGGCCTGGTTGAAGCTCTCGAAAAAAAAACCGCGCGCGTCAGAGAAGACCTCGGGCTCCAGCATGACGACCGACGAAAGCGAAAGCGGTGTGGCGCGCATCAATAAATCTTTTCTTTGAGGATCTGGAGCAGGTATTGCCCGTAGCCGCTTTTTATCAGCGGCTGGGCAAGTGCTTGCAATTGCGCTGCGTCGATCCAGTTCTGCCGGAACGCGATCTCTTCCAGACAGGCTACTTTGAGTCCCTGGCGGTTCTCCAGCGTGGCGATGAACTGGCTGGCCTCCAGCAGGCTCTCGTGGGTGCCGGTGTCCAGCCAGGCGTAGCCGCGCTTCATGATCTGCACGCTCAAGCGGCCCTGCTCCAGGTAGGCCTGATTGACTGCGGTGATCTCCAGCTCGCCGCGCGCGCTGGGCCGGATGCCTTTGGCGATGTCAACGACTTGGGCGTCGTAAAAATACAGGCCGGTGACGGCGTAGCTACTCTGCGGCTCTGCCGGTTTTTCTTCGATGCTGACGGCTTTGCCCGCCGCGTCGAAGGCGACGACGCCGTAACGCTGCGGGTCGCGCACGTGGTAGGCGAATACGGTCGCGCCGTCGGCTTGCGCACTGACGCCGGCCAACAACTGCGCGAAATCATGGCCGTGAAAAATGTTGTCGCCCAGCACCAGCGCGCTGGGCACACCGGCCAAAAACTTTTCGCCAATGATGAAGGCCTGCGCCAGCCCGTCCGGGCTGGACTGCACCGCGTACTGCAAGCTCATGCCCCACTGGCTGCCGTCGCCGAGCAGCTGCTGAAAGCGCGGCGTGTCTTGCGGCGTGCTGATGACCAGCACCTCGCGAATGCCGGCCAGCATCAGCGTGCTGAGCGGGTAGTAAATCATCGGCTTGTCGTAAACCGGCAGCAGTTGCTTGCTGATGGCCAGCGTGGCCGGGTGCAGGCGCGTGCCCGAACCGCCTGCGAGGACGATGCCTTTGCGGGCGGTGTGGACCAAGCTCATGGTTTCAGGGCGCCTTATTTGAAAGAACGATCAGGTGTTCGGGCAACGCCCCTGGCACAGCCGACAGGGGAATGCCCTGATCCAGCGTTGCCAAACGGCCTTTATTTCGTACAGCCAGCGCCAGCAGGTACACGGCGGTCAGATGCCTGCCTGACAGCAACCTGTCCCAGTTCAAGGCACCGGACTCCAGCAAACTGAACGAATCGGGCCAAAACTGGTGTGACGCATCCGCCGTGGCGTCGATCAAAATATCGGCCACGACCGCCGCAGCCGTGCTGTTCAGGTAAGCCGGTTGCGACAGGATGCGGATGCAGCCATTTTGAGTGAGCGGGCAAGATGCCCAGCCGCTCGCGGCATTGTTGGCAAACCAGCGTGTGACACCGGCGTGATGCAAGTGTTGGGTGTCGAGAAGCGCAATCAACACACTCACATCGAGGATCGCCCGCATTTAGATGCCTTCTGCTTCCCGGATTGCATTGACGTGATCGTTAGTCACTACATTGCCGCCCCGCGGAATCGTGCGAAACCCGGCCGCCGAGCGCCCGGAAGGCGCGACCTGCGCGGTGAGCGCCTGCCTTGCGAGCCGCGACAGCACTGCACCGGCCGTGGTGTTTTCCAGGCGGGCAAGCTCTTTGGCTGCGGCTAGCACGTCATCGGCAACATCGAGGGTGGTGCGCATGGAGTCTTTACTAGATGATTTGATGCGGCGATTCTATTGCATCACCACATCACCGAACCCGCTACTTTATTTGGGGCCTGATTTCGGCAAGCATGCGCGCGACGCCCGCTTGCCAATGCGGCAGCGCCAGCCCGAAGGTGGCCTGAAACAACGTGCTGTCGAGCCGCGAGTTGACCGGTCGTGTGGCGGCGGTCGGGAAGCTGCTGGTGGGCACGGCGCGCACCGCAGTCGCTATTATATTTGTAGCTGTCTGCGCCCGATTCCATTGGGCTATAACGTATTTTGCATACTCAAACCAGCTGGTTTCGCCGCTGGCCGCGACGTGGTACAGGCCGGCATCGGCCGGGCGCTGCAGCACTTGGCGGATGGCGTGGGCGGTGATGTCGGCAAGCAGGTCGGCACCGGTCGGCGCTCCGAACTGGTCGCTCACCACGCTGAGGGTGTCGCGCTCGCCGGCCAGCCGGATCATGGTTTTGGCGAAGTTGCCGCCGCGTGCCGCATAGACCCAGCTGGTGCGCAAAATCAGGTGATTGGGGCCGGCGGCCTGAATGGCCTGCTCGCCTTCGAGCTTGGTCTGGCCATAGACGTTGAGCGGCGCCGGCGCATCAGGCTCGGCCCACGGCCGGCTGCCGCTGCCGTCGAAGACGTAATCGGTGCTGTAGTGGACCAGCAGAGCGCCGCAGCGGGCGGCTTCTTCGGCCAGCACCGCAGGCGCATCGGCGTTGATACGCCGGGCCAGTCCGGGCTCGCTTTCGGCCTGGTCCACAGCGGTGTAGGCGGCGGCGTTGACGATGACGTCGGGGTGGACCGTTTGCACGGTTTGCGCCAGCCCTTGCAGATTAGCCAGATCGCCGCACCCATGCTGGCTGTGGCGGTCGAGCGCCAGCAACTCGCCCAGCGGCGCCAGACTGCGCTGCAGCTCCCAGCCGACCTGGCCGTTTTTGCCGAGTAGGAGGATCTTCATTCTTTGAACTCTCGCTCTTGTGGCGGCCCGTCACTCCGG
>JAJAYS010000171.1 GCA_026786065.1 Polaromonas sp. | reverse complement strand
GCGCTGCTGCAGTCGGCTCGTTGATGATGCGCTTGACTTCCAGGCCGGCAATGCGGCCAGCGTCTTTGGTCGCCTGGCGCTGCGCGTCGTTGAAGTAGGCCGGCACGGTGATCACCGCGTCGGTGACCGGCTCGCCGAGATAGTCTTCGGCGGTTTTCTTCATCTTGCGCAAACTGTCGGCGCTAACCTGCTGGGCCGACATCTTTTTGCCGCGCACTTCGACCCAGGCGTCGCCGTTGTCGGCTGCGACGATCTTGTAGGGCATCAGGTCGATGTCCTTTTGGACTTCTTTTTCGCTGAACTTGCGGCCGATCAGGCGTTTGACGGCATAGAGCGTGTTCCGGGGGTTGGTCACGGCCTGGCGTTTGGCGGATGCGCCGACCAGCACTTCACCATCTTCCTGGTACGCAACGATCGACGGCGTGGTGCGCGCGCCTTCGGAGTTTTCGATCACGCGGGGCGTGTTGCCCTCCATGATGGACACGCAGCTGTTGGTGGTGCCGAGGTCGATGCCGATGATTCTTCCCATGATGAACTCCAGTTTTTCAGATTTTTTGACGGTGCCAGGCGACGACCCGCTGGGGTCTGTCGCCAAGAAAGTGGGCCAGCTTCAGATTTGAAGACGATGCTGGAGATTTAGGGTTTTGTTGCACTACTTCAAGCCTGCGCTGCTGCCTTATTTCAGCGCAATGGCGGCTTATGCTGGGGCCGCGACGGTCACGAGGGCTGGCCTGAGGATGCGGTCGGCAATCGAATAGCCCTTTTGCAGCACGCTGACTACGGTGTTTGGGTCCTGCTTGAAGTCCGGGCCCAGCGGCACCATGCTGATCGCCTGGTGCAGGTGCGGGTCGAACTTGCTGCCGGCGGCCGGGTTGATCTCAATGACCCGATTGCGCTCCAGCGCGCTCTTGAGCTGCTTGAGCGTTGCTTCGGCGCCTTCGCGAATCTGCTGCGGCGTCGCGTCCTTGATGGCCAGCCCGGCCTCCAGGCTGTCGGTCACCGGCAGCAGGCTCTCGGCGAAGCTTTCGACCGCGAACTTGCGCGCCTTGGAGATGTCCTCGTCGGCGCGGCGGCGGGCATTCTCGGTCTCGGCCTTCGCACGCAGGAAGTTCTCAGAAAGCTCGCTGTTTTTGGCCTGCAGGGCGACGACTTCGGCTTGGGCGGCTTCGGCTGCCTGCGACAGCGCCATCGCATCGAATTCGTTGGCGGCCTGCGCGGCTTCGAGTTCTTCTGGGGAGGGATCGCCAAAAAGCGGCTCGATGCGTTCGGAAGGATTGTTTTCAGGCATAGGGCAAAAAGAGATGAACAGACAAGCTTGTGACCTTGGGGCATCAAAGCCCCTTTCAAGGCAGGGGCATGCGACTGCCCGAAAAAATTCGCTCCCAACGCAATCCGGACGCTACGAAGCGGGCCGCAAGTGCTACGCTTTTAATAGCTGATAACGCCCGAATTTAATGGTATAAAGCCGATATTTATTCAGAATATGGGCCATGATTTGCGCCAGGATTTGCGCTTGGCTGTGCGTCCAAATGTCCGCCAGGATCGGGCTACGGTTGGGGTGCCAGGCACTTGGGAAGGGGCGCTGACAATCGGTCGGCCGGGTCGTCTGCAGGCTGCGGATGGAAAAAAGCGGCCAACTGGCCGCCTGGTTCCGGGCATCCGGAGCCCCAGAAAGCCTGGCCGGTGTTGCTGCCGAACGAGGCTCCCTGCGCGCTTACTTTTTCTTGACTGCGCTCGCCTTGCTCTGGCTGCTGGTCCATTTGCCGGCAAAGGCCTGCAGGTCGTTCAGGCGCTTGAGCAGGTCGGTGCCAAGCACCGTGACCGTGTAGCCGTTGTCACCGTGCCCCATCAGGCCGGCCACCCGCAGTTCCTTGATGCGGGTGTTGAGCGTGTTCGGGGTGATGCCGCCGACGCTGTCCTGCAGCAAGCGGAAGGTCTGCGGATGCCCGTCTTTCAGCGCCCACAGCACACGCATGGCATAGCGCGACTCAAGCAACTTAAGCAGCTGGTTGATGGAAGCATTTTCTTTGGTGCTCATTTTTTTATCTCCTCTGGGTCACAAATTGGGCGGTTGATCGGTGCATGGTGCGGGCTGGTGCGACTGCGGAGCCGGGGCTGCTGCGGACCGCCCAGACCCGCAAAATGGTCTGCGGTAAATATAACGCAAAAATCGATCTGCTACGAGTTTTGTAGCTGCTCGCGCCCGTGCCTTGTGGTTTTCGGCTACAAATGTGCTATGGGTCGGCGGCCGGAATTGCGCCCCGGGTATCGGGCTGGATCGGCTCCCGGGCTTACCTGCGGTCAGCCGACAGCCAGCGCAATGCCCTTGAACGCGCCGCTGGCGATCTTGCGCTGCCATTCGGCCGGTCCGGTGGTGTGGACGCTGGTGCCCCCGGCATCGACCGCTACCGTAACCGGCATGTCCACCACGTCGAACTCGTAAATCGCCTCCATGCCGAGGTCGGCGAAACCGACGACGCGGGCCTGCCGAATGGCTTTGGACAGCAGATAGGCCGCGCCGCCAACCGCCATCAGATACGCCGCCTGGTGTTTTTTGATCGATTCAATCGCAGCCGGTCCGCGCTCAGACTTGCCGATCATCACCAGAAGGCCGGTTTGCCCCAGCATGGCTTCGGTGAAGTCGTCCATCCGGGTCGCGGTCGTCGGGCCGGCCGGGCCGACCGCTTCGCCGGCCACCGGGTCCACCGGGCCGACGTAGTAAATCGCGCGGTTTCTGAAATCGACCGGCAGCGCCTCGCCCCGGGCAAGCATGGCGACCATGCGCTTGTGCGCGGCATCGCGCCCGGTCAGCATCTTGCCGTTTAGCAGCAGGGTCTGGCCTGGTTTCCAGCTGGCGACCTCAAGCGGCGTCAGGCTGTTGAGATCGACTTTTTTGCTCTTTTTGTAATCGGGCGTCCAGTTGACCTGGGGCCACAGGTCGAGCGACGGCGGGTCAAGATACACCGGTCCGCTGCCGTCGAGCACGAAGTGCGCGTGCCGCGTGGCGGCGCAGTTGGGGATCATCGCAACCGGCTTGCTAGCTGCATGCGTCGGGTAGGTGGCGATTTTGATGTCGAGTACGGTCGTCAGCCCGCCCAGCCCCTGAGCGCCAATGCCCAGCGCGTTGACTTTTTCGAACAGCTCCAGCCGCATTTCCTCGATCTTGCTGAGAGCGTCGCCGCGTGACGATTTGGCCTGCAAGTCGTACATGTCCAGGTCGTCCATCAGGCTTTGCTTGGCCAGCAGCATGGCTTTTTCGGCGGTGCCGCCGATGCCGATGCCCAGCATGCCGGGCGGGCACCAGCCGGCGCCCATCGTTGGCACCGTCTTCAATACCCAATCTACGATGGAATCGCCGGGGTTGAGCATCGCCAGCTTGCTTTTGTTTTCACTGCCGCCGCCTTTGGCCGCAACGGTGATGTCAAGTGTGTTGCCCGGCACCAGTTCGGTGACGATCACCGCCGGCGTGTTGTCTTTGGTGTTTTTACGGTCGAAGTGCGGGTCCGCGACGATGGACGCACGCAGCGTGTTGTCCGGGTGGTTGTAGCCGCGCCGCACGCCTTCGTTGATGGCGTCCTCGAAGCTGCCGGTGAAGCCGTCCCAACGCACGTTCATGCCGACCTTGACGAACACGTTGACGATGCCGGTGTCCTGGCAGATCGGGCGGTGGCCGGTGGCGCTCATGCGGCTGTTGGTGAGAATCTGCGCCATCGCGTCTTTAGCGGCCGGGCTGGCTTCGAGCTCGTAGGCGCGCGCCAGGTGCGCAATGTAGTCGGCCGGGTGGTAGTAGCTGATGAACTGCAGCGCGGCGGCGATCGATTCGACGAGATCGGCCTGTTTGATCGTGGTGGTCATGCTGAAAATGAACCTGAAAGAAGGGGGTGATGGCTGACCTCCGGCACGCGCGGACTCTGCTACGGTGGCGTGCGGTGGCGGGTTTTGCGCTGGGCGCCCGCTTATTTTGACAGGACCAGGGGTATCCCGACTATGGCCTCACGCATCGAACACGACACCTTCGGACCCATCGCGGTGCCGGCCGACAGGCTATGGGGGGCGCAAACCCAGCGCTCTTTGCAGAACTTCGACATTTCGGGTGAGCGGCAACCGCAGGAAATCATCCTGGCGCTGGCGCAGGTCAAGCGCTCGTCTGCGCGGGTCAACCAGGCGCTCGGCTTCCAGGACGAAGCCAAAACCACGGCCATCGTCGCAGCGGCCGACGAGGTAATCGCCGGCCGACACGCCGACGAGTTCCCGCTGGTGGTCTGGCAGACCGGCTCCGGCACGCAGACCAACATGAACGTCAACGAGGTGCTGGCCAACCGCGCCAGCGAGTTGCTGGGAGGCGTGCGCGGGGAAGGGCGGCTGGTGCACCCGAACGACGATGTGAACCGCAGCCAGTCGTCGAACGACGTCTTCCCGAGCGCCATGCACGTCGCAGCGGTCACAGCGATGACCGGGAAGCTACTGCCGGCAATCGACACCTTGCGCGCAACGCTGGCCGAAAAGTCGCACGATTTCGACGCCATCGTGAAGATCGGCCGAACCCACCTGCAGGACGCAACGCCGCTGACCCTCGGCCAGGAGTTTTCGGGCTACGTCGCGCAGCTTGATTACAGCGCCAGGCATCTACGCGCTGCCTTGCCGCACCTTTGCGAGCTGGCGCTGGGCGGCACGGCGGTCGGGACCGGGCTGAACGCGCCGCCGGGTTACGCCGCGCAGGTTGCGGCCGAGCTGGCGACGCTGACCGGTTTGCCTTTTGTCACCGCGCCGAACAAATTCGAGGCGCTCGCCTCGTGCGATGCGCTGGTGCACGCGCATGGCGCACTGAAAACGCTCGCCGCCGCGCTGATGAAAATCGCCAACGACATACGCTGGCTGGCCAGTGGGCCGCGCAGTGGCATTGGCGAGCTCAGCATCCCCGAAAACGAGCCGGGTTCGTCCATCATGCCGGGCAAGGTCAACCCGACGCAGAGCGAAGCGGTGACCATGCTCTGCTGCCAGGTCTTCGGCAACGACGTGGCCATCAACCTGGGCGGCGCGTCGGGCAACTTCGAGCTCAATGTCTTTCGGCCCATGATTGCCCACAACTTCCAGCAGTCGGTGCGCCTGCTGGCCGACGGCATGGTCAGCTTCAACGACCACTGCGCTGTCGGCATCCAGCCCAACTGCGACCGCATCGCCGAGCTGGTGGATCGCTCGCTGATGCTGGTGACGGCGCTGAATCCGCACATCGGTTACGACAAGGCGGCTTTTATTGCCAAAAAGGCGCACAAGGAGGGCAGCAGCCTGCGCGAGGCCGCGCTGGGATCCGGCTACGTGACGGGAGAACAGTTCGATGAGTGGGTGGTGCCGGGCGACATGGTGGGTCGCACCACCTCCTGAAGCCGCCCGGACGGCACCGGCTCAGGACGGGCGGCGCTCGGGCACCGCGTCATCGGGTGCCGGGGCCTTGCTGGGCAAACGCAGGTGCAGCGCGGCCTGCGCCATCATGTTGGCCGACACCGGCGCGGTGACGAAGACAAAAAGCGCGATCAGCAGTTCCGCGAAGCCGGCCCGGCCTTCGGCAGCCGCCAGGATCATGCTGGCCAGCAACACGCCGCCCACGCCCAGCGTGGAGGCCTTGGTGGGGGCGTGCAGGCGCATGAAAAAGTCCGGCAGGCGGACCAGCCCGATCGCGCCGACCAGCGAGAAAAAAGCAGCCACCAGCAAACATGCGGCGGCCAGCCATTCAGCGACAGGGTGAAGTCCCATGGTCATGCCCTCCGTTTCATTCGATCACGTCGCCGCGGGTCAGGTAACGCGCCAACGCCACCGTCGAGGCGAAACCGAGCATCGCCATGATCAGTGCGGCTTCAAACAGCAGGGGTGTCTGCAGGCGGATGCCCAGCAGCACCACCAGCGCTACCGCATTGATG
>JAJAYS010000170.1 GCA_026786065.1 Polaromonas sp. | reverse complement strand
GGGCGGGGGGCGCGCGGGGGCGGGCGGCGCCGCCGCCCCCCGCGCTCTTTTGCCGCGCGCCCCGCCCCCCCCGGCCGCCCCCCCCCCCCCCGCCGCCGCAGGTAAAAAAACGCCGAAAGCCGCACACGCGCCGAAAGCGGCTACGGTGACCGCACTGGTCTCGCGCGACCAGCGCCTGCTGCGCCTGAGCCTTGCGCTGCCGCCAGAGGCCAGCACCTGGCGCCTGGTGGTCAAGGACGCGGCCCGGCTGGACGCCTGGCTGGCACCGGCAGGCTGAACCGGCACCTTCTCGTTTTTTTGACCACCCTTTTTTAGCGGACACCGCCATGCAGTACGACACCATTCTGGTCAGCACCCAGGGCCCGGACGCGCGCCGGGTCGGCATCATCACCTTGAACCGTCCGGCCCAGCTCAATGCGCTGAACGATGCCTTGATGACCGAGCTCGGCCACGCGCTCGCCGCCTTCGACGCGGACGACAGCGTCGGCTGCATCATCCTCACCGGCAGCGAAAAAGCCTTTGCAGCTGGCGCCGACATCAGCGCGATGGCCGGCTGGACCTTCGCCGATGTGTACAAGGGCGACTTCATCACCCGCAACTGGGAGCAGATCCGCCGCGTGCGCAAGCCGGTGATCGCCGCCGTAAGCGGCTTTGCGCTCGGCGGCGGCTGCGAGCTGGCGATGATGTGCGACTTCATCATCGCGGCCGACAACGCGAAGTTCGGCCAGCCGGAGATCAAGCTCGGCATCATTCCGGGGGCGGGCGGCACGCAGCGCCTGCCGCGCGCCGTCGGCAAGGCCAAGGCTATGGACATGACGCTCACCGGCCGCACGATGGACGCGGCCGAAGCCGAACGCAGTGGGCTGGTCAGCCGCGTCGTGCCACTGGCCGGTTTGATGGATGAGGCGCTGGCGGCGGCCCTGACGATCTGCAGCTACGGCCAGATTGCCGTGATGGCCGCCAAGGAAGCGGTCAACCGCGCCTTTGAAAGCGGCCTGAGCGACGGCGTGATGTTCGAGCGCCGGCTGTTCCACGCCACCTTCGCCACCGAAGACCAGAAAGAAGGCATGGCCGCCTTTATCGGCAAGCGTAGTCCGGCGTTCACGCATCGGTAGCACCAGCCCGCCGCCGGCCGGTACCGGGGCCGATGAAAACGCACCCTGGACGGAACGCGGATTCACGACCCGCTTTACAACCGGTTTCTCAGCCGCCTCCGCTATACTTTGGCCCGCGCGGTGATATAGCTCAGTTGGTTAGAGCGCAGCATTCATAATGCTGATGTCGGTGGTTCAAGTCCACCTATCACCACCACAATTCCGACAAGCCCCGAGGTGATTCTGCGATTCGCCTTTCGGGGCTTTTCCAATTTTGGCCTGCATCGTTGAAGGATTCGCACTTTTTTGGCCGTCGCCGTTTTGCCGTTTTTCAACAGCCTCTGGACACACACCATGAACCGCTGCCTGCCCTCACCCGCCACCTTGCCGCGCTCGCTCCCGCGCCGCTTTCAGCGCCTGTTTGCCGCCGCGCTGCTGGCGGCGCTGGGCGCGCTGCCGACGCTGCCAGCTGCTGCCCAGCCCGACCCCAGCGTGCTGCCGACCGTGCGCAGCTTCCCGGCGACCGCGCTACGTGGGCGCATGACAGTCACCGCGCCGCCCGAGATCGTCATGGACGGCAAGCCCGACCGGCTTTCGCCCGGCGCGCGCATTCGCGATGCACAGAACCAGCTGGTAATGAGCGCCCCGGCCGTCGGCCAACCGCTGCTGGTCAACTACCTGCGCGACAGTGCGGGTCTGGTGCATCAGGTCTGGGTCCTGAACCGCGAAGAAGCCGCGCTCAGGCGGCCGAACTCGGCGCCGACGCTGCTCGACGCGCTGTTCGGATGGAATGCCAACACCGGCCCGGTGGACGACGGCAAGACCCCGTTCGACCAGCTGCCGGTGTACGGCGCCGATCCACGGCGCTGAACGGGCCAGCCAGTAGCGTGGCTTGAATCTCCGCAACGGTTCAGCTGAATGAATGCAGTCTCTGCGTTTTGCGCCCTCTCCTTCTGGGAGAGGGAAAAGCAATTGCAGGCGCGGGCACCCGAGCAGCGACTCATCACAAGCCATTTTGACATTTTGACATTTTGACCAGCATTTACGGGCGTTAACAGCTCCTGAATTTATAGCGGCTGGTGAGGCGAAATTGTCCTCCCTGACCGGCTCCGGACCGCCGCAGACCTCCTTCCAATTCCATTGCCAGTTCGCCGCACCATGAGCAAAAAAGTCTTCATCAAAACCTTCGGCTGCCAGATGAACGAGTACGACTCGGACAAGATGGTCGATGTGCTGCGCGCCGCCGAGGGCTACGAGCCGACGCTCGACGTCGATCAGGCCGACCTGATCCTGTTCAACACCTGCTCGGTGCGCGAGAAGGCGCAGGAAAAGGTCTTCAGCGACTTGGGCCGCATCAAACACCTGAAGAAAAAGGGCGTGCTGATCGGCGTCGGCGGCTGTGTCGCGAGCCAGGAAGGCGCGGCCATCATCGAGCGCGCTCCGTATGTCGATGTGGTGTTCGGCCCGCAGACGCTGCACCGCTTGCCGCAGCTGCTGGCCAGCCGGGCGCAGCTTGGCAAACCGCAGGTGGACATCCGCTTTCCCGAGATCGAAAAGTTCGACCATATGCCGCCGGCCAGAGTCGAAGGCGCCAGCGCCTTTGTCAGCATCATGGAAGGCTGCTCGAAATACTGCAGCTACTGCGTGGTGCCCTACACCCGCGGCGAAGAAGTGTCGCGGCCTTTCGACGATGTGCTGGTCGAAGTCGCCGGACTGGCCGACCAGGGTGTCAAGGAAGTGACACTGCTCGGGCAGAACGTCAACGCCTACCGGGGAAACATGACCAGCAATACAGGCTTTTCCGGGCGCTCGGCAGAGATCGCCGACTTTGCCACGTTGCTTGAGTACGTCAGCGAGATCCCCGCATCGAGCGCATCCGCTACGTCACCAGCCACCCGAACGAGTTCACGCAAAGCCTGATCGACGCCTATGCCCGGCTGCCCAAGCTGGTCAACCACCTGCATCTGCCGGTGCAGCACGGCTCCGACCGCATTTTGATGGCGATGAAGCGTGGCTACACCGCGATGGAATACAAAAGCACCGTCCGTAAGCTGCGCGCCATCCGGCCCGATCTGGCGATGAGCAGCGACTTCATCGTCGGCTTTCCCGGCGAGACCGACGACGACTTCGACCGGATGATGAAGCTGATCGACGACGTTGGCTACGACACCTCGTTCAGCTTCATCTACAGCCCGCGTCCCGGCACGCCGGCTGCGGCGCTGCACGACGACACGCCGCACGCCGTCAAACTCAAGCGGCTGCAGCGCCTGCAGGCGGCCATAAACCAGAGCGTGACGGACATCAGCGCCAGCCGGCTTGGCACGGTGCAGCGCGTGCTGGTCGAAGGCCCGGCGCGCAAAACCGCCAACGCACTGTTCGGCCGCACCGAATGCAACCGGCCGGTGGTGTTTGAAGGGCCGCAGCGCCTGATCGGCCAGCTCGTCGATGTGAAGATCACCGAAGCGCCGATGCGCGCGCTGCGCGGTGAGGTGCTGATGCACGGCGATACAGGACCTCTGGCGCGCGGGGCGCAGATGGCGCGGGCCTGAGCGCGTTCTGACCACGCCATCGCGCCAGCCCATGCTCCAGCGCTTTTCGTTTCGCCAGCTGCTCGTCATCGCCTTTTTGCTGATTGCCGCGCTGCTGGGCGGGGCTTCGCTGCGGGCACTGGTGAAGCTGCAGGAACTGACGCTGGAAAGCCGCGACAACGCCTCACGCGCGCTCTCCCTGAGTGACGCGGCACGCTCGCTGCGCGAACGTAGCGTGTCTATGGAACGCAGTTCGCGCCAGTCGGTGGTGCTCGACGACCGGGTGCTGCGCGACCGCTTCGCGGCAGAAGCCAAAGACGCCAGTAGCGTGGTGGCCCAGCTCGAAGGTGAAGGCATGCTGCGCGCCAGTGCCGCGCGCTGGCGTGCCCAGTTGCAGTCGGCACGAAGTCTGCTTGCCGGCACGCTTGAGACCGCGCAGGAGCGCGAACGCCAGCTGGCGCAGGAGTTTCAGGAATTCGAAGGCATCAACACCACCATCGCCGCCCAGGTACAGCAGGCTATCCAGCAGCGCAACCAGACGCTGGAAACCCGGCTCGAAGCCAGCCGCCAGAGCCTGACGCGGCAGGTGACCTCGGCCATCGTGCTGGCGGTGGCGATGGCGCTGGCTTTTGGTATCTGGTTCACGCGGCCGCTGCGCCAGCTCGAGAACGCCATCGTCGGCCTGGGCGAGAACCGTCTTGACCAGGCGATTGCGATTGCCGGCCCGGCCGACCTCGCGCTGGTCGGCGAACGGCTGAACTGGCTGCGGCTGCGGCTGGTCGAACTCGACGCCGACAAAGCGCGCTTTCTGCGCCACATCTCGCACGAGCTGAAAACACCGCTGGCGTCGATGCGCGAGGGCGTCTCGCTGCTCGAAGACGGCGTGGCCGGCGAACTGAGCCAGGAGCAGCGCGAAATCGCGCAAATCCTGCGCCACAACACCGCCGTGCTGCAGGCCCAGATCGAAGACCTGCTGCGCTTTAACACCGCCGCCTTCGAAGCACGCCGGCTGCACCGCCAGCCGGTCGATCTGCTGGAACTGCTTGAAAACCAGGTCGATGCCCAGCGCCTGCAATGGCGGGCCCGCGAACTGTCGGTGACCATCACCGGCCAGCCGGTTCGGGTGGAGATCGACGCCGAGAAAATCGGCACCGCCATTGCCAACCTGCTGTCCAACGCGATTCGCTATGCGCCGCTGAAAAGCACGATCCGGCTGGAGATCAATCGGCTGCAGGGCCTGGTCCGTCTCGAGCTGCACGACCAGGGCAGCGGAGTGGCCGCCGCCGACCGGGAACGCATTTTTGAGCCCTTCTACCGGGGCGAACGGCAACCGGCCGACGCCGCGCGCGGCAGTGGCATTGGCCTGTCCATCGTGCAGGAATACGTCGCTGCGCACGGCGGACGTATCGAATTGTTGCCAAGTGAATCTGGGGCACACTTTCGAATTGAACTCCCGCATGTCCTCAAATCCTGATCTCTCCCAGCCACTGCTTCTGGCCGCATGCCGTGCTGCGCTGACGCTCGCCACCACCGTGTTGCTGGCCGGCTGCGGCCTGACGGCTGCGCTACAACCCGCAGATGCACAGATCCCCGAAACGTTGCCGCGCATCAGCACTGCGGTGCCAGCTCCTATGCCTGTCAACCCGCCCACCCAGGAGCCGCCAGAGGCGCCTGCACCAGCCGCCCCGGCCGCCGCTGCCGAGCCGCTGTCGGCCGGGCAGGTGGCCCGGGTGTTGGCCTATTCGGAGCGCCTGCGCAGCCTGCCGCCGGCCGAGCTTGCGCCCGAGGCAGCGCGCCTCGGCGCACCGGCCGAGGC
>JAJAYS010000169.1 GCA_026786065.1 Polaromonas sp. | reverse complement strand
GTATTCGACGCTTTCGCAGCTAGTGTACATGACGGTCGCGCTTGTAGCCTCGGCCTATTCGGTGGAGCTGTTTCACCTGATGACCCACGCCATTTCAAGGCGCTCCTGTTATAGGCAGCCGGCTCGGAGATCATGGGTTTGCACCACAACCAGGACATTCGCTGGATGGGCGGCGTGCGCAAATACATGCCGATTACCTGGATTACCGCCCTGCTCGGTTCGCTGGCGCTTATTGGCACGCCGCTGTTTTCGGGTTTTTATTCCAAAGACAGCATCATCGAAGCGGTGCACGCCAGCCACCTGTACGGGGCCGGATTCGCGTACTACGCCGTGCTGGGAGGTGTTTTTGTCACCGCCTTCTACTCCTTCCGCATGTATTTTCTGGTCTTTCATGGCAAGGAGCGGTACCACCAGGATCCGGATGCGCAGGCCGACCACGGTGGTCACGATTCCCACGACGCGCACCACGCGCACGACACCCACGGCGACCCGCACCCCGTCAGCGCCGAGCCGGCCAAGCCGCACGAGTCGTCCTGGGTGGTCACCGTGCCGCTGGTTCTGCTGGCCATTCCGTCGGTAGTGATTGGCTTCATGACCATCGGCCCCATGCTCTTTGGCGACTTGCTGAAAGATGCGATCACAGTGGACGCCGCCCGGCATCCGGCGATGCAGGAAATCGCCAAGCTGTTCAACGGCCCGGCCGCCATGGCGCTGCACGGCTTGCAAACCGCGCCGTTCTGGCTGGCGGTGGCTGGCGTCGCTTTGGCCTGGTACATGTATCTCGTCAACCCGGCCTTGCCGGAGGCGATCAAACGCGCTGCCATGCCGCTGTACACCCTGCTTGACAACAAGTACTACCTTGACTGGTTCAACGAGAACGTCCTGGCACGCGGGGCGCGGGCACTGGGCACGGGCTTGTGGAAAGGTGGCGACCAGAAGCTGATCGATGGCGCGCTGGTCAATGGCTCCTGGAGAGCCGTTGCCTACGTTTCCGGACTGGTGCGGCGCCTGCAGTCCGGGTACATCTACCACTACGCCTTCGGCATGATCATCGGCGTGTTCGTGCTGATGACCTACTTTGTCTGGCTGGCCTGAGGCGCTGACGTGCACTGCGGTATCGATAACAACACGAAAGAGCAAGAATGGGTTTGTTGAGTCTTGCCATCTGGACGCCCATCGTCTTTGGCCTCGTACTGCTGATGCTCGGGCGGGCCGACCGGACGGCCACTGTGCGCTGGGTAGCCCTGGTCGGCGCTGTGGTCAGCCTGCTGGTTACCTTGCCGCTTTACACCGGCTTCCAGAACAGCTCAGCCGGCATGCAGTTCGTTGAAAAAGCCGGCTGGATTGCACGCTTCGACGTGAACTACCACGTTGGCGTTGACGGCATCTCGATGTGGTTTGTGTTGCTCACTGCCTTCATCAATCTGGTGGTCATCATCGCCAGTTGGGAAGCCATCACCGAGCGGGTCAGCCAGTACATGGCTTCGTTCATGATTTTGAGCGGGCTGATGATCGGCGTATTCAGCGCTTTGGACGGCCTGCTTTTTTACGTGTTTTTCGAAGCAACGCTGATCCCGATGTACCTGATCATCGGCATCTGGGGCGGTCCGAACAAGATCTACGCCGCCTTCAAGTTCTTCCTCTACACCTTGCTCGGCTCGCTGCTGATGCTGGTCGCGCTGATTTTTCTGTACAACAAATCGGGCGGCAGTTTCGACATCCTGACCTGGCACAAGCTGCCCCTTGGCGGGACCACGCAAACGCTGCTGTTCTTTGCGTTTTTCGCGGCGTTCGCGGTCAAGGTTCCGATGTGGCCGGTTCACACCTGGCTGCCTGATGTTCACGTCGAGGCACCGACAGGTGGCTCGGCCGTGCTGGCCGCCATCATGCTCAAGCTCGGGGCGTATGGCTTCCTGCGCTTTTCCATGCCGATCGCGCCGGACGCCGCACACCAGTGGGCCTGGCTGATGATTGCGCTGTCGCTGATCGCGGTCATCTACGTGGGTCTGGTGGCTTTGGTGCAGCAGGACATGAAGAAGCTGGTGGCCTATTCGTCGGTCGCGCACATGGGCTTCGTCACGCTTGGGTTTTTCATCTTCAACGACCTGGGCGTGTCGGGCGGCATCGTGCAAATGATTGCCCACGGCTTCGTCTCCGGTGCGATGTTCCTGTGCATTGGCGTGCTCTACGACCGCGTGCATTCGCGGGAGATCGCCAGTTACGGCGGCGTGGTGAACACCATGCCAAAGTTCGCCGCCTTCGCGCTGCTGTTTTTCATGGCCAACGCCGGCCTGCCGGGAACAGCCGGTTTTGTCGGCGAGTGGATGGTGATTCTCGGTGCGGTCCGGTTCAATTTCTGGGTTGGTTTCGCCGCCGCCAGTGCGCTGATCTTCGGCGCGGCTTACACCTTGTGGATGTTCAAGCGCGTGTACTTGGGGCCGGTCGCGAATGCCGATGTCAAAGCCCTGAAAGACATCAACAGCCGCGAGTTCCTGATGCTTTCGATGCTGGCCGTCGCGGTGCTGGCGATGGGCATTTATCCCAAGCCGTTTACCGACGTGATGGATGCGTCGGTGGCCGAATTGCTCCGGCATGTCGCCACAAGCAAACTAAATTGAGCGAAGACGCCAGATGATCGACAAACTTTCCTGGGTGGCGGTGTATCCGGAGCTGCTGCTGCTGACGATGGGCTGCGTGATTGCGCTGGTCGATCTGGGCGTCAAGTCGCCGCAGCGCACCCTCACCTATGTTCTGACGCTCGCCACGCTGGCCGTGGTGGCCGTGATGGAAGCCTTCTACGCGGTGAGTGGGGACACCTTTTACGGCTTCGGGAACATGATCGTGGTGGACCCGATGGGCGGCTGGCTGAAGTGTTTTTCGAGCGTCGCCCTGATGGTCACGCTGGTCTATGGCCGGCCCTACGCAGCCGAGCGCGGCATGCTCGGCGGCGGCGAGCTGTTCACGCTGTCGCTGTTTGCGCTGCTGGGCATGTTCGTGATGATCTCCGGCCACAATTTTCTGGTTATCTACATGGGCTTGGAGCTGCTTACGCTGTCGAGCTATGCGCTGGTTGCGCTGCGCCGCGACGACGCGGTGGCGACCGAGGCGGCAATGAAATACTTCGTGCTGGGCGCGCTGGCGTCGGGCTTTCTGCTCTATGGCCTTTCGATGCTGTATGGCGCCACCGGCTCGCTGGACCTGAACGAGGTTTTCAAGGCGATTGCCAGCCGCCAGGTCAAGCACCAGGTGCTGGTGTTCGGGCTGGTGTTCATCGTTGCCGGACTGGCCTTCAAGCTTGGGGCTGTGCCTTTTCATATGTGGCTGCCGGACGTTTATCAGGGCGCGCCAACCGTGGTGACGCTGCTGATTGGCGCGGCGCCCCAGCTCGCCGCCTTCGCCATCTGCATACGGCTGCTGGTCGAAGGCTTGCTGCCGCTGGCCATCGATTGGCAACAGATGCTGGCGCTGATGGCCATCGGTTCTCTGCTGGTCGGCAACCTGGCGGCGATTGCGCAGCGCAACCTTAAGCGCATGCTGGCTTTCTCCACCATTTCACAAATGGGTTTCCTGCTGCTGGGTTTGATGGCCGGGGTGGTCAACGGCAACCAGCTGAACACCGAGTCGGCCTACAGCGCCGCGATGTTCTACGCAGTGACCTACGTGCTGACCACGCTGGCAGCATTCGGCATCATCATGCTGCTGGCCCGGGCCGGGCACGAGTCCGACGAAATCAGCGATCTCGCCGGACTGAATCAGCGCAGCCCGTTGTATGCGGGCGTCATGGCGATGGCCATGTTCTCACTCGCCGGCCTTCCTCCGCTGGTCGGATTTTATGCCAAGCTGGTGGTGCTTCAGGCGCTGGTTTCTGCGTCGCATACCGGCGCGCTGGTGCTGGCGGTGTTTGCGGTATTGATGTCGCTGATCGGTGCTTTTTACTATCTGCGGGTGGTCAAGGTCATGTACTTCGACCCGCCGACGCCGGCCAACAACCAGCCGGTTTCCGCGCCGGCTGACGTGCAGGTCGTACTGGCCGTCAATGGCCTGCTGATTCTGGTTCTGGGTGTGCTACCCGGTGGCTTGATGACGCTGTGCGCGCAGTCCATCCGCAGCATCGTGCAGTCGCTGGGCGCTTGAAGCCCGGCGCTACGCTGCGTTGCACGCTTGGTTAGGGAGCCTCGTTCGACCATGACCGTATTTCCCCATCTGCTTGAATCCACGGTCAGCACCGAGCAGGTGCTGGACGGTGATTTTTTGGACGTTCGGCGCGACATCGCCCGCCTTCCCGACGGCAGCACCGCTTCCCGCGAATACGTGGTTCATCCTGGCGCGGTGATGGTCGTAGCGCAGCTCGACGATGGCCGGCTGGTGCTGGAGCGCCAGTTTCGCTATCCGATGCATGCGGTGATGATCGAGTTTCCGGCCGGCAAGCTCGATGCCGGGGAAGACGGTTGGGACTGCGCCCGGCGTGAGCTGCTCGAAGAAACCGGTTTCAGCGCGGCCGAATGGGCCAAGGCGGGGGTGCTGCATCCGGTCATCTCATACTCGACTGAATTCATTGAGGTCTGGTTTGCACGCGGCCTCGCGCAGGGTGAACGCAAGCTCGATGCGGGTGAGTTTCTCGACGTGTTCAGCGCAACGCCGGACGAGCTGCTGGACTGGTGCGCCAGCGGTGCGGTCACCGATGCCAAGACCCTGACCGGCATGCTGTGGCTGCAAAACGTCTTGAGCGGCAGGTGGCAGCTCGAATGGCGTGCGGTTCCGCCCGGGCCTCCGATAATCCAGCCATGAAAGTACTTGATCTTCAATGCAGCGCGCGGCATTCGTTTGAAGGCTGGTTTGCGTCCGAAGACGACTTTCAGTCGCAGCTTGCCCGCGGGCTGGTCGAATGCCCGCTCTGCGCCGACAGCCGTGTCGTCAAGATTCCCAGCGCGCCCCGGCTCAATCTGGGTTCGCCCGCTGCTGCGCCAGGCTCCGACGCGCTAGCCGCGGTTGCCGGCAGCGAGGCCGACGCTATCGCTGCGCGAGCAATGCAGCCAGGCGGCGGCGGCGGCGGCGGCGCCGGGCCTCGGCCGCAGTCCTTGAAAATGCCGCAGTTGGCTGAAGAGGCCGAGGCGCATGCAGGGGTTTTAAAGGCTCTGCGCCAGCTCGTGGCCCGCACTGAAAACGTCGGCGACCGCTTTGCGCAGGAGGCGCGGCGCATGCACTACGGCGAGATTGCGGCACGCAGCATTCGCGGTCAGGCTACGCAGCGCGAGGCGGCTGAACTGCAAGACGAAGGCATAGAGGTCATGGCTTTGCCGCTGCCGGCCGCCCTGAAGGAAACCCTTCAATAAGCCCGGATCTGGCTGGCGGATCTAAGTAAAAATGGCCGATGAGGTCCAAAATACGGGCGCAGGCAGCTCCGAAAACTACAGCGACTTGAGCGTCAATGTGACCGGCGCATGGTCGCTGGGGCGCTCGTTTTTGCGCGGCAGGCGGTCTATCGCGCAGTGCTCGACTGAAGGCTGCAGCCCGCTGCGGACCAGAATGTGGTCAATGCGCAAGCCAAGGTTGCGGCGAAAGGCCATTTCGCGGTAGTCCCACCATGAATAGCTTTTCTCGGCTTGCGCAAACAGCCGAAACGCATCGACCAGACCCAGATCGATCAGCGCCTGAAAATGCGCCCGCTCTTCGCTCGTGTGGTGAATCGTCTCGCGCAGGCCATCGGGGTCATAGGTGTCGCGGTCGTCGGCCGTGATGTTGAAGTCGCCGAGCAGCACCAGATTCGGATGCGCCGCCAACTCGCCAACCAGCCAGTCGCGCAGGCCGGTCAGCCAGCGCATCTTGTACGCGAACTTGTCGGTGCCGGGTGCCTGCCCGTTGACGAAGTAGCCGTTGACCACACGCAGCTCGCCTAGCGGGCTGTCCAGCGTCGCCGCGATAACGCGCGATTGTTCATCGGCAAAACCGGCGATGTTTTTGATCACATCGCGTGCCGGCGTACGGCTCAGAATCGCCACGCCGTTATAGTTTTTTTGACCGAACACCGCGCTGTGGTAGCCCGCCGCTTGCAGCGCCTGCAGCGGAAATTTGTCGTCGCTGAGTTTGAGTTCCTGCAGGCATAGCACATCGACCGGGTTCGCTGCCAGCCAGTCGAGAACCTGTGGCAGCCGCACCGCGAGCGAATTGATGTTCCAGGTCGTGATCTTCATGCTGGGCTCAAGAAGTTTGAAGCTATTAGCCAATACATACGGGCGCAAGCAGCTATCAAATATGTAGCGATGCGAGCGCGCCCACGACAACGCCAATCCCGGCAAGCGCAAACATCGCGTACTCCATCCAGCGCTTGCGCGTCAGCAGGGCAATCGCAGCCAAGGCAATCGACACCTGCAGCACGGTCGTGGCCTGCGCCCAGCGGTGGTGCTGGTGCATTTGCTCGTCGGACGACTTGTCCCAGGTGGTCGCCTCGGCTTCGAGCTTCTCGGCGTCTTTCATGATGTCGTTTTTTTCTTTTTCGTAGCGGTCTATCTTGGTTTGGTAGCCGACCTTTTTGTCGTCGGGCGCGATGTCGCGAGCCAGTTCGGCCAGCGACTGCTTGGTGCTTTTGGCCTGAAAGAAATTCCACTGGTTCGACGCTTCGGTTTTCTTGATTGCCGCGTTGTTTTTATAAGGCCCGGCATTGGCTTGCGTGGCTCCGCCCATGTACGAAAAAATCGCGCCTACCGTGGCAATGATGGCGGTGACGACAGCAATCTGCGCAATCATGCCGCCCGAACTTTCGTGGCCGGCATCCTTGCCATGCGCACCCTGCGCTGCATGTTCGAGTTCGTGGTCGTGGGGGCCGTGAACGTGGAATCCATCCGATGACATATCTATTACTCCTCGGGTTTGTTGTAGGTGACAAAGCTGAATCCAAGCCCGTTGCTGGACACGCAATCCTGCCGCGCTGTTTCGATCCAGGCCGGACCGAGCGTCGGTGCAAACGCATCGCCTTCAAATGGTGCCGCAATCTCGGTGGCTTCAACGCGGCTGGCCAGCGGCTCGGCTTGGGCGTAAATCTGCGCGCCGCCGATGATCCAGATTTCGCCGGATTCAGCGCTGTATTGCAAGGCCTCGTCCAAGCTGGCGGCTCGCAAGGCACCCGCGTGCTGCCAGTTGGCCTGACGCGTGACGACGATGTTGGTCCGCCCCGGCAGGGGCTTGAACCGGGCCGGCAGCGAATCCCAAGTCTTGCGCCCCATGACGACCGGCCATCCCTGCGTCAACTGCTTGAAATGCGCGAGGTCCTCGGGCAGATGCCAGGGCATCACGCCGTTTCTGCCGATCACGCCGTTGGCGGCCCGGGCGAAGATCAGGTTAATGCGGGGCCTGCTGTTGGTCGTCATCAGACCGCCACCGCCGCCTTGATGGCCGGGTGGTGCTGGTAGTCGACAAAGTCGAAATCCTCAAACTCGTAGCCGAAGATCGAATCGGGATGACGCAGGATTTTCAGGGTCGGGTAGGGCAGTGGCTCGCGGCTCAATTGCAGCGTCACCTGCTCGGCATGGTTGTTGTAGATGTGGCAGTCTCCGCCGGTCCAGATGAAGTCGCCGACATCGAGCTCGCACTGCTGCGCGACCATGTGCGTCAGCAGCGCGTAGCTGGCGATGTTGAAGGGTACGCCAAGAAAGACATCGGCACTGCGCTGATAAAGCTGGCAGCTAAGCCGCCCTCTGGCACCGGGCTCGGTGCCAGGCGCGACATAGAACTGAAAGAATGCGTGGCAGGGCATTAGCGCCATCTTGCCGAGGTCGGCCACGTTCCAGGCGCTGACAATGATGCGGCGCGAGTCGGGGTTGGTTTTCAGTGTTTCGATTACGCTGGAAATCTGATCGATGTGACCGCCGTCCGGAGTCGGCCAGCTGCGCCACTGCACGCCATAGACCGGCCCCAGGTCACCGTCTTCCCGCGCCCATTCGTTCCAGATCGTGACTCCACGTTCCTTCAGCCAGTTGTTGTCGCTCGAACCCTGCAGAAACCACAGCAGCTCATGCACGATGGATCGGAGGTGGACCTTTTTGGTGGTGACCAGCGGAAAGCCTTCGTTCAAATCAAAGCGCATCTGGTGGCCGAAAACGCTTTTGGTGCCGGTGCCGGTGCGGTCGGCCTTGAAGACGCCGTGCGTGTCCACGTGGCGCATGAAATCTTCGTACTGGGAGCGGGTGGGCCTGGATGTCATGTCGTGCAAGAGGAAATTCGAGAAAGGGAAGCTAAGGGAGGTCGCGGGAGGTCGATGGAGGCCGTCAAACCTTCAGAACGCGGCCGGGGTTCATCAGTCCCTGCGGGTCCAATGCCCGCTTGATGGCCCGCATCAAGCCGAGCGCCACCGGCGACTTGTGCTGTTCGAGCTGGTCGAGTTTGAGGCTGCCGACACCGTGTTCGGCCGAGATCGAGCCGCCGAAGCGCGCCACCGAGTCGTACACCAGCGTGTTGACCGCCTCTTCATGGTCACGCAAAAAAGCCGCGCCGTCGCTCCCCTGCGGTGCCTGCACGTTGTAATGCAGGTTGCCATCGCCCAAGTGCCCGAAGTTCACCAGCCGGATGCCGGGCAGGGCAGCGACCAGCAGGGCGTCGGTCGCGCTGACGAATTCGGGAATGCGCGACACCGCAATCGAGATGTCGTGCTTGATGTTCAGGCCTTCCTGGGCCTGCGCCAGCGGAATGCTTTCCCGGATGTGCCAGAGCCGCTGCGCTTGCCCGATGCTTTCGGCCACCACGGCATCCGTCACGCAGCCTGCATCCAGCGCCGCTTCAAGCAGCCGCTCGAACTGTGCGCGGGCATGCTGCTCGGACTCGGCGTTGGAGTTTTCGAGCAGCACGCAAAACGGCGCCTGCTGATAAAACGGTACCTGAATCTGCGGAAAGTTTTTAGCCACCAGCGCCAATGCAAACTGCCCCATCACCTCAAAGCCGGTC
>JAJAYS010000168.1 GCA_026786065.1 Polaromonas sp. | reverse complement strand
CGACCAGCCGGCGCACCAGAAACAGGCCGATACCCAGGCCGCCCCTTGAGCGCGACAGCGCCGTTTCAACCTGCGAGAACATCTCGAACACCGTCGGCAGCTGATCCGCCGACAGGCCAATGCCGGTGTCGCTGATGCTGATGCTGACCTGTTCTTCGGCCTTCTCGACGCAAAGCTCGATGCGGCCGCCGGGGTCGGTGTACTTGGCGGCGTTGTTGAGCAGGTTCTGAAACACCTGCACCAGCCGCGTCGCATCGGCATTGACCATCAGGTCCACCGGCGGCAAGCTCAGCGTGAGCCTATGGTGCATTGAGTCGATCAGCGGCTGGCTGGTTTCGGCGGCCGTCCGCAGCACCTCGGCCAGCGCCACCGGCTGGCGGTGCAGCTCGATCTTGCCGAGCTTGATGCGGCTGACGTTCATCAGGTCGTCGATCAGCCGGCTCAAATGCGCCATCTGCCGGTCTATGACTTCGGCGACCCAGCGCGTCTGCGGGGTAGCGGGTTCGAGCTTGTGCAAAACGTGCACCGCGCTGCGGACCGGGGCCAGCGGATTGCGCAGCTCGTGGGCCAGTGTCGCGAGAAATTCGTCCTTGCGGCGGTCGGCGTCGTTCAGAGCGCGCTCGGCCAGCCGGCGCGCGGTGATGTCTTGAACCACCAGAGCAATAAAGCGCAGGCCGCCAGCGGCATCGCGTACCGCCGCGGCGGTGACATGCGCCCAGACCACCGCGCCGTCTTTGCGCAGGTAGCGCTGTTCGGTTTCATGGAACGCCAGATTGCCGCTGCCCAGTGCGGTCAAAGCCTCGCGCTGGTGCGCTCTGTCGTCCGGATGAACCACCTCTTCGGCGTTCAGGCCGGCCAGCAACACGGCACGGTCATAACCGGCAATCGCGCAATAACGGTCATTGACCCGGATGAAACCCCCGGCCGGGTCGAGCTGGGCTGCACCGACTGCCGCGTTGTCGAAGAAGCTGCGAAAGATCTCCTCGCTGAGCTGAAGTTGGGCTTCCTGCGCTCTGCGCTGGGTCACATCGGTGACCAGCTCGACCAGGCTGGGCCCCTGGCCGGCCTCGTCCCTGAGCACCGACAGCACCTTGTGGACCCACACCGTGCTGCCGTCCTTGCGCAGATAGCGGCTTTCGATCTCGCGGCTCGGCAACCGGCTGGCTAGCAGCCGGCGCACGGCGGCAAGGTTTTGCTCCCGGTCCTCCGGATGGACCAGCTTGGAGAAGCCGATCAGGCGCAACTCGTCGAACGTGTAGCCCAACAGCGTGCAGTAGGCCGGGTTGGCGGCCCGCAGCAGGCCCTGTATGTCACTGATGGCGATGGCCGTCCCCGCGTGCTTGAAGACGTTTCGAAAGCGCGCCTGGCTGCTGCGCACCCGCGCGGTGAGCCGGTCGCCTTCGACCGCAGCGGCCAGCAGGTCGGCAGCCAGCTGAATTAACTCGAGTTCCCGCGGCAAGAAAGGCTGATGGCGCGTGCGCGCGAACGCCATGGTGCCGATCAGCCGGTCGGCGGCCAGCAGCGGATAGCCCGCATACACCTGTCCGCCCATTGCATGCAGGCTCGCCGAGTTGGGCAGGTTGCAGGTTGACAGGTCGTCGATGACCAGTGGCCGGCGGGTTTGCGCGACGATGCCACTGAGGCAGTCGCCAAAGCCGACGCGGGCCAGCGAGGCGCGTGTGGCCGCATCGACGCCGGCGCAGGAAACCAGGCGCAGGGTCTCAAGCTCGTCGGCCGCAGCGTAATTGAAGTACAGCTCGGCCCCGAGCTTGCCCGCCAGCGTGCCGACGGTGGTCTGTAGCAGCCGGTCGGTATTAGCTGGCTGACCGCCAAGGTCGCGCAGCACCAGCCGCGAGGCCAGGCTCGACAGGAATTCGGCGTCGGCATGGCGTTGCTGCAAGTCGGCTGCGGCGCGCTGGCGTTCGGTCACATCCAGCACCGTGCCAATGACCCGTAGCGGTTCCCCGGTCGCCGCCGGCATCGCCGCTCCGGTGAACGCGACCACGCGCCAACCGCCGCCCGGATGGCGGATACGGCAGGCGAACCTCAACGGCTCGCCCTGCTGCACGGTGCGCGCCAAAGCCTGCTCGCAGGCGGCGCGGTCGTCGGGATGGAGAAACTCCTCGCTAAAACGTGCAGCACTAATGGCTTGGTCGATCGCCGCCAGGCCCACGATTTCGGCGACTTTCCCGTTCTCCCACATCACCACGTCCGCCACCGGCTCCCAGGACCACACCCCCAGCCCGGCCGCCTCGGTGGCCAGCCGCAGCCGCGCTTCGTGCTCGCGCAGCGCGCTCTCGGCCTGCTTCAGGTCGTCGATGTCGGTGCAGGTGCCCAACCACTGCTGGATGTTTTGCTGCGCATCCAGCGAGGGCGCGCCGCGCACCAGCCACCAGCGGTAGGCGCCGTCGGCGCGGCGCAGCCGGCATTCAATGGCGTAGGGGGCGATGCCCTGTATCGCCCGCTGCCAGGCGCTCCAGGCCATCTGGCGGTCGTCCGGGTGAAAGGGCAGGTTCCAGCCCGCGCCCCGGCTTTCCTGCTGGGTCATGCCGGTGTAGGCGCACCACCGATCATTGAAATAGGTGTTGGCGCCATCGGGATCGGCTGCCCAGACGATCTGCGGCAACGATTCGGCCAGCGTCCGGAAGGGCGCTTCGTTTTCAAGCAGCGCGTCCGGCGGTGCCGTCGGCGGCGCGTCGGCCTCCATACTGGTCATGCCATCCGATCCGGGCGTGAGGTTGCCGCGCAGTGCGTGGAGCGCTGCTTCGGCCTGCGCGAGACGGGCGCGCAAGGCCTGATTTTCGGCCAGCAGCCGTTCGGCCGAAGGCGGCGGGGAGGCGCCGATAGCCGTTTCGGCCTGCATGGGGGCGGCTGCCGTGGGGTTGAGCGCGCTGATCAGATTCATGATGCTGGCCCAGGTGATTACATCCGGTGCAGGCTGCGGGATTTCCGGCTATCCGGCCAAGCCGACGAAGACGTTCTGCACGTCGTCGTTGGCGTCGATCGCGGCCAGAAAGGCTTCGACCTCTTCGAGATGCGCGGCGCCTAGCGTCGCCGGGGCTATCGGGTTTTTGGCCCGGTAGCTCAAGCGGGCCGACAACACGGTAAAGCCTTGCGCGGGCAGCGCGCGGGCGACCAGATCGAGGTCGCTTGCATTGGTCAGAAACAGCGTGCTGCCGTCGGCCTCGCCGGGCTCGAAGTCTTGCGCGCCGGCTTCGATGGCGGCGAGTTCGGGGTCGCTGCCGGCCGCCGCCGGCTCGGCCTCGATCAGGCCGACGTGATTGAAGTCCCAGGCAACCGAGCCGGCCGAGCCGAGATGGCCTTTGCGAAACAGCACGCGCATTTCAGGCGCGGTGCGCTTGACGTTGTCGGTCAGGCATTCGACCATCACCGGCACCTGGTGGGGCGCGAAGCCCTCGTACATGACGTGCTCGAAGTGCACCGCCTCGCCGCTCAGGCCCGCGCCTTTCTTGATAGCACGGTCCAGCGTGTCTTTGGGCATCGACGCTTTGCGTGCCTGCTCGACCACCAGGCGCAGGCGCGCGTTGGAGGCCGGGTCGGCGCCGCTGCGTGCCGCGACCATGATGTCCTTGACGAGCCGGCCAAACAGCTTGCCGCGCGCGTCGGCGGCCTGGGCTTTGCCTTTTGCTTTCCATTGTGCGCCCATGACGGTAGTTCCTTTAGGTTATGCGGCCGAGTTTAACGAGGGTCGCCAGCGTTGTGCGCGCCCAAATGGAACTTTGCTTCGGACGTTTGGGCGCAGCGTCCTACGTGTAAGCGCGTGACCCGCGTCGCCGCTGGGGGCTCCGCCGTTTGGATACTGTCGGCGCGTTCACTAAAAAAGGGAGGTCAACGATGACGAAAAGCGGTTTGCGGCACAGCCGTGGCTATAAAAATCTGGCACTTTGCGTCTCCACGGCGCTGGCGATGGCTTTGGTCGCCTGTGGCGGTGGGGGTGGTGG
>JAJAYS010000167.1 GCA_026786065.1 Polaromonas sp. | reverse complement strand
CGCGTACTGCGCTGCCCCCCGGGGGGGCTGCCTGACCTTGGGGCGGCCCGGCGGGCAGGCCATCACGCGGTCCCACCGCGTCCGGGGGCAGTCCTTCGGCCACCACCAAGCTCCTGAGCCTGCGCCCGAACTTTTCGTTCATCACGTCGTCGCTCAGGTAAGTGATGTGGCCGATCATGCGGGCGATGCGCAGGCCACGCTTCGGCAGCACGCCGCGACGGCCGTAGTGACCGCCGTGAAAGTCGGGGTCGGTGGCGATGGCGCGGCGGGCGACCTCATTGAAGGCGATGTTCTCGGCCGTCAGATTGGGCGCGCTGGCGGCGATCACCGCATGGCGCACGCGGGCCGGGTATTGCAGCGTCCAGCTCAGCGCCTGCATGCCGCCCAGGCTGCCACCCATCACGGCCGCCAGCACGTCGATGCCCAGAACATCCAGCAACCGGGCTTGGGCGTTTACCCAATCCTCGACGGTGACGACCGGAAAGTCGGCGCCGTAAACCTGCTCGGTGGCGGGGTCGGTCTGCATCGGGCCAGTCGAGCCGAAGCAGGAGCCGAGGTTGTTAACGCCAATGACGAAAAACCGGTCGGTGTCCAGCGGCAAGCCGGGTCCGATCATGGTGCTCCACCAGCCCTCGGAGCGGGCCACCGGCTGGCCGTCGGCATCGAGGTACACGCCCGCCACATGGTGCGAGGCGTTCAGTGCATGGCAGACCAGCACCGCGTTTGAGCGCTGGGCGTTGAGCGTTCCGTAGGTCTCGTAGATCAGGTCGTAGTTGGCGATGGCCGCGCCACTTTGCAGCGGCAGCGGTTCGTCAAAATGCATCGTCAGCGGAGTCGCCACCAGAGTCAAAACGTCACCCAAAAAAATGAAAACCCGGCGTCGCCAAGGCGATTCCGGGTTCAGGATGTCGTCTTTAGCTGAACTTTTAAAGCGCCCGCAAGCTGGGCAAATCGGCGCTGCTGGCAGTATAGCGAGCGCGCGGCTGCTGTTTGGGCCGTGTGCATTGACGTCTGCGGTCTGTGATCAGCCGTAGGCGGGCAGGTCGCTGCGTTGCTTTTTCTCGCCCTGCCGAAATCAGACCAACAGCGCAGCGATGCCAAGCCCCACGAAAACCAGGCCCGACGCGATCTGCACCGCGCGCAGCGGTAGCAGACGCATGATGCGCTCGCCCAGCCCGACCACCGGCACGCTGGCCAGCATCATGCCGAGCGTCGTGCCAGCGACCACTGCCAAATAGCCGTCGTAACGCGCGGTCAGCATGACGGTGACGATCTGTGTCTTGTCGCCCATCTCGGCCAGGAAGAACAGCACGCAGGTAGTGCCGAATACGTCGAGCCTGGAGGGCTGGTGCTGGACCGCTTCAGCGTCAAGCTTGTCGGGAATCAGCATCCAGGCGGCCATTGCGAAAAACGACAGCGCGAGAATCCAGCGTAGTGCGGACACGGGGAGCTGCGCCGTCACCCAGGCGCAGAGCGGCCGCCATCGCGTGGTTGGCCAGCGTCGCCACCAGAATGCCCCCACGGAACCAGGCCTTTGGCGTGCGGGCCTGGATCAAGGGCCTGACCGGCTTCGAGTTCCACGACTTCGCCGGCTAGGTGGTGGTGCACGCCACAGGTGCCTGGCTGGCACCGCCGACGGTGCTGCTGCTGGGGGCGCGCGCGAATCGTTACCAAAAAGACGGCGGCGTGTCGGCTCATCCGCCGTCGAGCATTCCGTTTCTTGCCCTCGGAGCCTGGATTCTGACAGTCGGATGGTTTGGCTTCGACGGAATGAGCGCGCAGACGATCGGGGCTATTGGCTAAAAAAGGCGCATTGCAGCCAATCCCGATCGGGTCACCGCAGACTCGCCAGCGTTATGCAGAGGGTCGCCCAGACTTTGCAGCATGACCCGCTACGAAGATAACTGGTTGAAAACCGCGGCGATCTGATGCGTTTTGCACGCTTGCAATTGGGCAACGACACGTGGGCGGAAGATGCGGTGTCCGAAACGCTGCTTGCGGCACTGACGCGGCCAGAAAGCTTTGAAAACCGGTCCCAGCTGAAGACCTCTGGCTGGTCGGCATCCTGAGGCACAACGTGATTGAGCTGCTGCGCAGCAATGTGCGCCTTGTGCCCATCCGCGAGGCCTCAGAAGCCTACCCAGACCCGCTGGACAGGCCTGATTTCAAGCCCTGTGACCACCTCGCCGAGGCCCTGAGTGACCGGGGCGATTCCCAGCGGAGCTTGCAGCAGGCGCAGTTTTTGAAATGCTGGAAGCCTGCCTCGAACGGCTGCCGCCGACACTCGCCCGGCTTTTCCTGATGCGCGAGTGGCTGGCGCTTTCGCCAGCGGAGGTGTGTAAGGAACCGGCCATCAAGCCGACCAACCTCTACCTGCAATTGCACCGTGCACCGCTGAGCCTGCAGCAATGCCTGAAGGTCCAGTGGTTCATCCGCGCCCCATGAGATTCATCCTTCGACCTGGCCCATGACTGCACCCCGCACTCCCCTCAGATTGACCTGCAAGCAGGCCAGCGCCCCGCTGATCGCCCGTGGAGACCGCACGCTGAGTCTGTGCGAGCGAGTGACGCTGACGCTGCATTTGCTTGCTTGTCATGCCTGCCCTCAATTTGCATCGCAGATGGCCACACTGAGCGGGGCTACAGATGTGGCGCCAGCGAGCGGGAGACGGCCCGGATCCTCAAACGCCCCACGCACGTTTCAACCTTGGGCGAAGCCAGTGCAAGGAATATTGAGGGTCTTTGCCGGCTTTCCCAAAATGCAAACTTTTGTAATTTTTGTCGGTGCGCCAGGACGCCTGGCGGTGGTCTCCCAAGCAGGTCCGGCACTGGCTCCCCTAAACCAGCGCACCGTGTTAGGGCTTAAGCCTTGCGGGCGGGGTTGCTTCGCCTGGAGCGCTTGCAAAGAATGTGTGCACCCACTATTCCCTTGTCGCTTATGCTTCCTCGCGAAGTGATCCGCGCCCATCGAAACCGCCGACTTTCGAACTATCTTTGTCATTGAAAACCCGGGTCGCGAGCCCAAGCGCATCCGTGGCGGTTTTGCGACACGGCGTCGACAGGTCAAGTATTTCGTCGCACGAACGCATTGGTCGAACGAGCGCGGTCAAGCTCTTTTTTAAAACTTGGTTGTTTTTCAACGAACTGAAGCATAATATGGGAGTGTGAATGCCAGAATTCGCACACGTTATGTGATCGGTCAGTTTCGCGCGCTACAGCGTATGTCAAGATTTGTTGTGCTTTCGGGACCCCATCGCTTTTGTTATTGTGTTTTAGAGGAGTCCCTTAATGGGCAACAAACTTTACGTTGGCAATCTGCCGTACTCAGTTCGCGACGAAGACTTGCAACAATCTTTCGGCCAGTTTGGCGCCGTAACCAGCGCCAAAGTCATGATGGAACGTGACACCGGCCGCTCAAAGGGCTTCGGCTTCGTCGAAATGGGCAGCGATGCAGAAGCGCAGGCGGCCATTAACGGCATGAACGGTCAGCCTCTGGGCGGCCGTAGCGTTGTCGTCAATGAGGCCCGTCCCATGGAGGCACGTCCTCCACGGACTGGCGGGTTCGGCGGCGGTGGTGGTGGGTACGGTGGTGGCGCTGGCGGCGGTGGCGGTGGCGGCTACGGTGGTGGCGGCGGCAGCGGTGGACGTTCCGGTGGCGGCGAAGGCGGCGGTTTCCGCAGTCCATACGGCGGCGGCGGCGGTAGCGGCGGTCGCTCTGGTGGCGGTGGTGGCGGCGGACGCGGCGGCTACTAAGCCCGACCGGTTCGAGACACCGGCAATCGCCGGTCTCCCAGATGGCTTCAAGACCTCGGTTTTGAAGCCTTTTTGCTTTCTGGAAACGACCGCCGCAGTGAAATCAACCAGGTTGACGCGGCATGCTCGCCAGCCATGAATGCCATCGACGCAAGGTCAGGTCCAGCAGCAGAAAAGCGATGCTTAACGCGACTAACGCCCGCCGGCATCAACTTTTTCGCCCAGCGGTGCATTTGCTGGTGTTCCTGCCCTCGGGTTGAGCACGCCACGTACGCGCCCCTTCAACTCCACCACCTGATCGAGTTTGCTGTAGGCGAACTCATTGCCGGTGAACTGGTCCGTGCCGCGCGTGAGTATCACGGGCTTGTTGGAGGTCACCCGCTCCTCATTGAGAAACGCGTGCAGGAACTCGCCACGAAATTCAAGCCTTGGAAACACCCTCCCGCCAGGCTCCGTATCTGCCTCGCGCACCACCAGCGCGTTGCCCACAAGCTGGACCTCCGAGCCGTCGCCATTGCTGTAGGCGCGTCGGCCCGTCGCAGTGGTCAGTCTTCCGGCGGGAGTGAAGCTGCGGATGCGGGCGTCGTCGATTTCAAGAATGTCGGTGCTGGGGAAATGTCGCCCTTCGCGACCGAATATTTCGCTTTTCAGCCGCCCGTTTGCATCGAAATTCTTTACGCTGAAATTTCGCATGAAGTAATCGGCCTCCCGGCTGACCGGGGCCGTAGCGGACGCAGCATGCGGCGGTGCAGTGTTTCGAATCAACCAATAGGTGCCGAGCGCAAGCATGCCCATCAGTAGCATCGGAAGGTAAAGGGTCAGGCTTTCCCAACCGTCCCGTAACCAGCCGGGGAAAATGCCCTTCGGGAGGCGCCTTTTCATCTGGCTCCAGCCTCAAGCAGCCGCGCGTAATGACCACCCGCCACGAGCAACAGGTCGCAAAGCTCTCGGGCCGCGCCGTGCCCGGCACGGGCACGGGTGACGTGGTCGGCCACCGCGCACACCTCGGGATGTGCAGCCGGCGGTGCGCACGCAAAGACGGCCCGCCGCAGCACGGGAAGGTCGGGCCAGTCGTCACCCATAGCGGCCACCGCGGACCAGTCGAGCGCCAGCTTCTCAAGCGTAAGCTCGGCGGCCGAACGTTTGTCGTCACAGCCAAAGTGCGCGTGCGCAATACCCAGCGCCTGCAAGCGCGTTCGCAGCGCCGCGCTGTCCCGCCCGGTAATGACGGCCGGTGTGATGCCAACTTGTTGCAGCAGCCGCAGGCCGTAGCCGTCGAGCGTGCTGAATCGCTTGAGCGTTTCGCCAGACTCGGACAAATAAAGCCCGCCATCGGTGAACACGCCATCGACATCGAAAAACACCACGCGAACGTCTTGCGCTTTCAAAAGAAGCTCGGGGGCAAACTGCAGCCGTGCGGCCAACGCGGGCAGATTCGCTATGCCGCGCGCTGCAGTGCCGGAATGCTCGCCCGCTTCGCTCATATGACTTTCGCGCGCATCAGGTCATGGGTGTTAAGCGCGCCGCAAAGCAGGCCGTCGTCGTCAACCACCAAAACACTGGTGATCTGAAACTGCTCCATCAGCGCTGCGGCATCAACCGCCAAGGCCTGCGCCCGCACGGTGCGGGGATTCGGGTGCATCAGATCGAGCACGCGGGCACTGCGAAGGTCCATGCCTTTCTCGATGAGCCGACGCAAATCGCCGTCGGTGAAGATGCCCAGCACGCGGCGGTCGGCGTCCACCACTGCGGAGGCACCAAGCCCTTTATTGCTCATTTCGCGCATCAGCTGGCTGAAGCTGGCATCGGGTGCGACGGCCGGAACGGCATCCCCGCTGCGCATGACGTCGCTGACGTGCGTGAGCAGCTTGCGCCCCAGTGCACCGCCCGGATGGGACCGCGCAAAGTCTTCTGCACAAAAGCCGCGCGCGTCCAGCAGCGCAACGGCCAGAGCATCACCGATTGCAAGTTGGGCCGTGGTACTGGCCGTTGGCGCCAGATTCAGCGGACAGGCCTCCTGTGCCACGCTGCTGTCCAGCGTGATTCGCGCCTGACGTGCAAGGGTCGATTGCAGGCCGCCGGTGATCGCGATCAGCGGCACGCCCTGCCGCCCAAGGACCGGGAGAATGACCGTTAACTCCTGGCTTTCCCCACTGTTTGAAATCGCCACTACAACGTCATCGTGTCGCACCATGCCGAGATCGCCATGGCTGGCTTCGGCCGGATGAACGAAAAGAGCCGGCGTGCCGGTCGAGGCCAGCGTGGCGGCGATCTTTCGGCCGATATGGCCGCTCTTCCCGATGCCCATGACCACCACACGCCCCTGACAGGCCAGCATCAGCTGCACGGCTTCTGCGAACTCGTTGCCGACCCGCTGCGCTAACGCAGAAACGGCGGCTGCCTCGATCAGAAACGTCTGGCGGGCCAGCGCCAGGGCCTGCTCGGCACGAAACACACGCAGGTCAGCAATCATTTCCGCATTCTATCGGCGAGGCCCTGAACGCGGTTTTACGTTGTGCCTCTTCGGCCAGCCTGGCCGCAGCGCCGTTCAGCACGGGCTTCCTATTACCATCAATCCATGAGCGCGCTTGAGCTGACCCTGCTTTATCTGCTTGCCGCAGTGCTTGGCGTCGTGGCTTGCCGTTCGCTGAAGTTGCCGCCCATGCTGGGTTATCTGGCTGTTGGCGTGGCCATCGGCCCGCACGCGCTGGCTCTGGCAGAGAGCTCCGAAGGGGTGCGCTATGTCGGCGAGTTCGGCGTGGTGTTTTTGATGTTTGTCATCGGCCTCGAATTCAATCTGCCGAAGCTGCGTTCAATGCGTCGGCATGTGTTCGGGCTGGGGTTTTTGCAGGTACTGCTGACCATGGCGGTGGGCATCGTCGGGTCGCTGGTCCTGACGTGGATGGTCCCGACTATCTGGCGAATGAACTGGCAAACCGCGCTGGCGCTGTCGGGTGCAATAGCGATGAGTAGCACCGCCATCGTCGTCAAGTTGCTGTCCGAACGGCAGGAACTCGATTCCGAACACGGTCGGCGGGTAATGGGCGTGCTGCTGTTCCAGGATCTTGCGGTGGTCCCGCTGCTGGTATTGATTCCTGCGCTGGGCTCGCCGGCCGATCAACTCCTGATGGCGTTGGCGCTGGCCGGATTGAAGGCCACCTTGCTGGTCGGCTTGCTGCTGACTGGTGGGCAGCGACTGATGCGCTGGTGGTTGACACTTGTGGCAAGACGCAAAAGCGAAGAGCTTTTCGTTTTGAACCTGCTTCTGGTGACGCTGGCGCTGGCCTGGCTGACCGAGCTGGCGGGTCTGAGCCTGGCACTGGGCGCATTCGTCGCTGGCATGCTGATCTCTGAAACCGAGTTCAAGCATCAGGTCGAGACCGACATACGACCCTTTCACGATGTGCTGCTAGGTCTTTTTTTCATCAGCATCGGCATGTTGCTCGACTGGCGGATTGTGCTGGAGCGCTGGCCGCTGGTACTGGTGCTCGCAACGCTGCCGGTTTTGTTCAAATTGCTGCTGGTAACGGCGCTAGCCCGTCTGCTCGGCGCGACGACGGGCGTGTCGCTGCGCACCGGGCTTTACCTGGCCCAGGCCGGCGAATTTGGCTTTGTGCTGCTGTCTCTGGCGCAGAGCCACGCGCTAGTGCCGCCGACGCTGCTCAACCCGATCCTGGCCGGTATGGTGCTGTCCATGCTCGCCACGCCGTTCATCATCATGCAAAGCAACCGGATCGTCATGCGGCTGGTCGCCAGCGACTGGTTACAACAATCGCTGCAGATGACGACGATTGCGCGAAAGTCGATCAACACCAGCAAGCACGTCATCATTTGCGGGTACGGGCGTTGCGGTCAAAACCTCGGACACATGCTAGAGCGCGAAGGCATCCAGTACATGGCGCTGGACCTGGATCCGGACCGGGTTCGCCACGCGGCCGCCGCTGGCGATTCCGTGGTCTTCGGCGACGCCGTTCGGCTTCAGGCCCTGATGGCTGCCGGTTTGGCGCGAGCAAGCGCGGTGGTGGTGACCTATCTCGACACCGCTAGCGCGCTGAAGGTGCTGGCAAATATCCGGGCGCACGCGCCTCAGGTCCCGGTGATTGTTCGCACCCAAGACGACCACGATCTGGAAAAACTGCAGGCCGCCGGAGCCACCGAGGTGGTGCCCGAGGCCATCGAAGGAAGCCTGATGCTGGCCAGCCACGCGCTCGCGTTGGTCGGCGTTCCGATGCGGCGCGTCATACGCGTGGTGCAGGACCAGCGGGACGCCCGCTATAGCCTGTTGCGCGGGTACTTTCGCGGGGCAGACGACGACACAGCCGAGGATCGGGATGAAGAGCGGCTGACCAGCATTGCCCTGCCGCTGGGCAGCCCTCTGGCAGGACGGCCGCTGAGCAGCCTGGGGCTTGCAGCGCTGGGCGCGCGCGTGGTTGGCCTGCGCCGTAGCAGCGGCAACACGCCGACAGCACACACCGGGCTTTCACTCCAGGACGGCGACACTCTGGTGCTTTCCGGAAGGCCGGCGGCGCTGGCGCTGGCTGAGCAGATGCTGCTGTCGCGTTGAGTTGTCGGCAAACCGGCTGCTGCCGTTTTGACTTGCGATAGGCACACGGGCAAGGCCCGTGCCGCCCGTCTCAGACCAGGTTTTGTTCCTCCTCCACACTCGAAGCGCGGGGCGCCCGGTCCCGCCAGCCGAAAACCGCGTCAACGAAGGTCGCCGTACTGGGTTGTTCCCAACGCTCGGGATGGCGCAGCCGGTTCCACCATTTCCGTATCGGCGAAGTCGGGCACGCGGGACGACGACGACTTGGAGGATGCGGCCAGCAGAGCGTTGCTAACCGCGGCCATCTCTTCTTCAACCAAGGCGCGACGCCGTTGGGCTTCGAGTTTGCCTTGCGCAACCGCCGGGGCAGCAGCGGAGGTCGAGAACTTGACGGCCGGCACCTCAGACCTTTTGGAGATCGCATGGAGGTCTATCGCTGGCGCTGCAAACGCAACGGCAGCGGCGCGCCGCCAGTACACCGCAGGAACAGCAATATCGAAACGCGACCGGGCGTGGGCAACGACGGCCGCCTCCATGGCGCTAACCCTGTCGAAGCCCGCAACAAAGTCGTGCGCGAGATCGATCATCACAAGAAACTCGTCACCGGCCTGGTCAATCAACAACACCTTGAACTTGTAGCCGGAAGAGCGGACGCCAGCCTGCGTCATAGCCTCCCGGATCGCCAGGTAAAGCTGCTCGCGGCGCACGAGCCGTTGCTGCTTGCGTGGATCCGCCGCAGCCACGGTCGGCTGCTCAATATGCCGTGGTTCTTGAGCGCCAGCAACCACGCTGCTTGATGTGCTCGAGCGTTTGGAAAGCCAATTGAACATTGCCATATGTCGCTTACTTTGAGAAAAGTTGTTTTTCAAGCCCGGTTGCAGCGAGTCCAGCCGCGCCTTCGGAAGCCGTGGCGCCGCATCGACGCGATGAGGTTTGCCGCGCACCCCGGGCTTTGGTTGCGCGTTGAGCGGTTCTGCACCCCGCCCGGCGAAGCCTGTCAGCTAACCGCAACACGTCTGGCCGGGTTATAGATCCGCTTTGCCATCACCGCAGCCAACCCAAGCGTCAGGTCAAGGGCCACTGGGCTGTGTCGATTGGCAAGCTCCACAAAGCGCATCGGCGACAAAAACCAGAGTCTGGCTGGGCCGGAGCTTTGTACAGTGGCCGCTCGGGGCAGATGCGAAAAGAAACCGCCCTCGCCCACCACGCTGCCCGCGCCGACGATAGCCATGCGGACACGGCCTTGCGAGTCCTCGTAATGCACGCTGAGCGCACCGCTCTCAACAAGATAAACCGCTCGGTCCGGCGCCCCGCGTTCAATCAAGATATGGCCAGCCTCCACCTCACGCGGTTGGAGGTACGCTGCCAAGATGTCCCACTGCTGTGGCGTGAATTGGCACTGCAGAGCGTCTGGGCCCGGGCAGCCCTTGATCGCTGACGCCAGGTCTTGAACGCTGAATTTTTTTTCTTCTTGCATGGTGGTCGTCCTGGATATCCCACGTCGTCCGGCAGCGCCAAACAACCTCCCTTGCAACGCACGAACACGCGGACTCGGCGCTGCGCGTCGACGAGGGATTGTTTTGCGCTTGCCGCCTTCATCGACTGTCCGCTGGAGCGGCCTGCCGAAGTCAAAGCATGGTAGCGGCACGGCCGTGCGGTCGCCAAGCCCTGCGCAGGTCGAGTCGATGAAAGGCACCGGCAGCAGATTAGCGGCCCAGCCGTCACGCCGCACGGGCTGCGCCCGTTGTGCCTTGGCAACGCAGAGCGGCTACTTGCCTATGCAGAACCGCGAAAAGATCTCGCCCAGCAAATCGTCCGCGCTGAACGCTCCGGTGATCTCCCCAAGATGTTGCTGCGCCAGCCTCAGGTCTTCCGCAAGCAGGTCCAGCGCGGGATGTCGGGCTGCCAACTGAGCCCCAGCCCGCGTCAGCGCGGCAGAGACCTTTGCCAAAGCGCGCACATGCCGTTCACGGGCAATAAACAATCCCTCGGGCGCCGCATGCCAGCCAGCGACTTCAAGCAGCCGCTGACGCAAGTTTTGCAGGCCCGAGCCGGTCTTGGCGGAAATTACGAGCGCGTCGCCGACGTCGGCCAGCGCTTCTGCCGATACCAGATCAGCTTTGTTCCAAACCTCGATGACCGGCTTGTTTTTCGGGAAGTTTTCGGCTTCAGACCGGTAAATACGTGCGTAGTCAGCTCCGGATTTGATAGCGCCTGAAGATTCTGACATAGCGGGGTGCGCGGCCAGGTCGCGCAGCAACAGCACCGCATCTGCCGTTTTGATTTCAGCCCAGGTTCGTTCAATCCCGATTTTCTCAACTTCGCCCCGGGCGGCATGCAGCCCCGCCGTGTCCACCACGTGGATCGGTACTCCGTCAATCTGGATCAACTGGGAAATCTTGTCGCGGGTGGTCCCTGCAATGGGTGTGACGATGGCCAGCTCGGCGCCCGCCAGCGCATTCAGCAGCGAACTTTTGCCCGCGTTGGGCGGGCCGGCGATGACGATTTTGACGCCTTCATTGAGAATCGCGCCTTGGCTGGCGCGCTCCATGACCTCACTCAGGCTGACCTGCAATCCAGCAAGCTGCCCGCTTGCATCGGCTTGGTGCAGGAAATCGATCTCTTCCTCGGGAAAATCAAGCGTTGCCTCAACCAGCATTCGAAGGCGGGTCAGGCGGGCCAGCAGCCCGTTGATCGCCAGCGAAAAAGCCCCCGACAGCGAGCGCGCAGCCGACCGCGCAGCCATTTCGGTGCTGGCGTCGATCAGGTCGGCAATCGCCTCGGCCTGCGACAGATCGATCTTGCCGTTGAGAAAAGCGCGCTCAGTGAACTCCCCGGGGCGGGCCAAGCGCAAACCGGCCTCGCCTACTCCGCCTGAAGTAGCTGTAGCGCCGGCCAGGCTGGCTGCAGCCTCCAGGCAACGTGCCAGCAAAATCTGCAAGACCACCGAACCGCCATGCGCCTGCAGCTCAAGCACGTCTTCGCCGGTGTAGGAATGCGGGGCCGGGAAAAAAATGGCCAGCCCTTTGTCGATGGCGTGCCCCTGCGCGTCGCGAAACGGCATATAGGTCGCAACACGCGCGGACAGCGCTCGCCCACAGACGGCTTCGATCACCGTTTGCAGGTTTTTTCCGGACAACCGGACGATGCCTACCGCACCGCGGCCCGGTGCAGTAGCGATGGCCGCAATGGATTCATCGTGGCGACTGAGCATGTCGAATCCTTCGCATCGCGAAGACCACACCAAGCGCCTCCGCGCCGCATTGCAAGCCTCTCCAACAGGGTCGCGTGAACCTGCCGCAGCTCATGGCAAGGGCCGGCGTTACTTGAACTTGGGCAGATTGAACTGCGGCGGCACACCCATTCGGGTGTTAATCATCCATTGCTGCGCGATCGACAAGATGTTGTTGGTGATCCAATAGAGCACCAGGCCCGCAGGAAAAAAGAAAAACATCACGCTGAAGATCAGCGGCATGAACCACATCAGCTTGGCTTGCAGGGGGTCTGGCGGCGCTGGGTTCAGCGCGGTTTGCAGCATGGTAGTCAGCGTCATCACGACTGGCAAAATAAAATACGGATCTGGTGCCGAAAGGTCTCGGATCCACAAAATCCACGGCGCGTTGCGCATCTCGACACTGGACAACAGCACCCAGTACAACGCGATGAACACCGGAATCTGCACCATGATGGGAAAACAGCCGCCCATTGGATTGACTTTTTCTTCGCGATAGATCTTCATCATGGCCTGCTGCATTTCCTGCGGCTTGTCTTTCAGGCGATCGCGCATTTCGGTAATTTTCGGACTGACGGCCTTCATTTTGGCCATGCTCGAATACGCCTTCGCGTTGAGCCAGTAAAAAGCGATCTTCAGCAGCAGCACCAGTGCAACGATCGCCCAGCCCCAGTTGTGAATCACGCTGTACAACTCGTCGAGCAACCAGTAGAGCGGCTTGGCCAGGATGGTCAGCCAGCCGTAATCCTTGACCAGCTCAAGCCCGGGTGCAATGGCCTCCAGCATCTTTTCTTCCTGAGGACCGACGAACAGCCTGGCCTCCACGCTTTTGCTGGTTCCCGGATTAATCGACTCCAGCGGCATGATCATGCCGACGGCGAACAAGTTGGCATCGACCTTTCTGAAAAACAGGTCGCGCTTCAAGCCATCGGCAAGAATCCAGGCGCTGGCAAAGTAATGCTGCACCATCGCCACATAGCCGTTGCTCGCCTGTTTCTCGGCATCGACCTTGTTGTTCTCTATGCCCTTTAATTCTATTTTTTGTTATTTTCGAGCTGCGGTGTAAAGGGCGGCCCCGTAAACCGTCTAAAAAACCCACGACTCGCCCGGCGGCTTGTTACCGTCTCGCACCAGTTGCAGGTACAACTGCGGTGACACGGCCGCCGCGCCAGTGTTGATGATCTCGTGGCGCACCGCCATGTCGTAAGCGCCGCGCTTTATGGTGTAGGTCTTGCGCAGCCTGACACCGCCCACCTCAACAGACTCGAAAATCAGCTGCAGCTCGTTTTGCCCATCCCGCAGCATGCGCTCCCCAGGCAAAGCTGTCATCGGTGTCTTGTGCGTTGGCAGAGCGGTTGTGCCTATCAGGCCCGTCTGTGCAACGTAAACGCGGTCGTTGCTTTCATCCAGGAGCACAAACCCGGCATTCTTGTTGCTGTCATCTTTATAGCGCGAGAAAACCGAGCGCACCAAGGTGCCGCCTTCCGAGTCAAAAGTTAGGTTCAAGACATCGGTTGAAAGCGCTACACGTTCGCGCGCTTTTTGTGCGGAGATCACCGGCGCCCCTGCAGGCACAGCGCCGGGGACACCAGTTCCGTCGCTGGCTACCGGACTCGGTGCGGGAACCGTTCCCGCACCGGTAACGGTGCCCGTATTCGACGCTGGCGTCGCGCCGTTCTTTGCGTTCTGATTTGCCGAGGGCATGAACGTTGGCGGCTTCCCATTGAACACCTGCCACTGATCCCACAGCAACACCATCGAAAAGCCGAAAATAACCCACAAAATGGTGCGGCGAATGTCATTCATGACGCGTTCTTTTCAGCAGAAGAGCCGGTCGCACGGGCGACGAGGCGGGTAAAAAATAAATGCGAGACCGAAGAAGGGACGGGATCCAGCCCCCCCTCACACCACGGGTGGCATCGCGCCAATCTTCGCAGCGTCAAAGCGCTGCCTACCGCCGCGCCATGCTTCTCGATTGCCCCCAGACCGTAGGCTGAACAGCTCGGCTCAAACCGGCAGGCGGAGCCCAGCCAAGGGCTGAGCAGCAGCCGGTAAGCCCGAATCAGACCAATCAGCGCGCTACTCGGCAATGTGGATGCGATGCGCACAAGCCCTTGCGAGATCGTCATCCAGAAAAATTTCATGGTGCACCCAATGCGGTCTCAAAGAGTTCAAGAAGCTCGCCGTGGACGGTGAGCGTCAAAGGCCGAGACCTCGCGCTTACAAACGTTTTGACGGCGAACTCGCGCCTGAGCCGTATTACGAACGCGACTTTTGGCAGTCGGTCCGAAAAGTCTGCTGCCACCGTATAAATCTGTCGCCTGATTGCATTGCGGGTCACCGCGCGCTTTGCCCACCGCTTGGGAACCATGGCCCCCAGGCGGGTTTCTCCGCCGGGAAACACCACTACAGAGCCAGCGGCCAAGCTGCTTTCTGCGCTTTTGACCAGCCGCTCCGGGACTTCCCGGTGTAGTGCGAAATGAGCGGTCTTTGCAACCAGCGCGCCAGCTAGCACCGCCTGAAACTGAGGTCGGGTCTTCAACCGTTGCACAGCAAGCCTGGGCTAATCGGCCGACGATCGGCGAGCGATCGCAAGCAGGCGTTTAAACAGCCAGGCGCTTACGGCCTTTGGCCCGCCTTGCCGCGATGACAGCCCGGCCACCTCGCGTTTTCATG
>JAJAYS010000166.1 GCA_026786065.1 Polaromonas sp. | reverse complement strand
TATTGATTCACTAAACGCATGAATTGAAGGGCCGGGCGATGCAGCATTCAATGACCCATCTGCGCACACGGCCGATTGCCAACGGCGAGTTGCGCGCCTTCGAGGCAGTCGCCCGGCATCTGAACTTTCGTCTGGCTGCCGAAGAAATGGCGCTGACGCAGTCGGCCGTCAGCAGGCAGATCCAAAGCCTAGAAGACGATGTCGGCGTTGCGCTGTTTCACCGCCACACCCGGGCCGTCGAGCTGACCAGTGGCGGCTCGCAACTGCTGCGCGCGGTGGTGCCGTCGTTAGAGCGCATCGACGCCGCGGTGCGCCAGATTCGCCAGCGCGTCGGCCGTCAAAGCGTGGCCCTGACGACCTTTGCCTCGTTCGCGTCGATGTGGCTGATTCCGCGGTTAGAGGCCTTCCAGCGCGAACACCCGGGTATCGACATCCGGATCGATACGTCCGACGTGGCGGTCGATCTGGACATTTCAGACCAGGACATCGCGCTGCGCTACGCGCCCGCCAACCACGTTCCAGCGCAGGCGATACGGCTATTCGGAGAACAGATCACGGCGGTGGTCAGCCCGTGGCTGCTAAAAAGCGGCCCGCCAATGAAAAAGCCCGACGATCTGGCGCAGTTCACGCTGATCGAGGCCGGTGACGCCGGCCACAGCCAACTCGAATGGTTGACTTGGCAACGCTGGCTGGCGAACCACGCCAGCCCCAAGCTGCAGGTCAAACGCTGGCTGTACTTCAACTACGCCCACCAGATGGTGCAGGCCGCACTGACAGGCCAGGGCGTGGTGCTGGCCCGGCTGCCGCTGATCGCCGAAAGCCTGGCGTCGGGCGATCTGGTCGAGCCTTTGCCCGCGCTGCGGCTGGACTCGCCGATTTCCTATTGGTTGATCGTCGGCCGCCGCAGCACCAGCCGGCCTGAGGTCGTGGCGTTTTGTGAATGGCTGAAGATCCAGGCGGCGGTCACGCGGCAGGCAATTGGCGACGGGCCGGATGCCGATACGCCTGATACGCCTGATACGCCGGACTGATAGCACCGGCCGCGTCGAATTGCCCAGCGGCGACACCGAGCCACTTGGCGGCGCCACTCGACGGGCTCAGGACGAACCGGCGAGGCGGGGAGCGTGGGCGCCACAGCCGCCGCGCCGGGCCGCCCCAAGCAAGGCCAGCACCCTCGGGGGGCAGCAAACCACACGAAGTGGGGAGCGTGGGGGCCACATTCAAACCGGCCAAACCACCCCATTGTCATTAAGCACCGCATCCAGCGGCAGGTCGTGCGATTCGGGTTCGAAATCCGGCAACCAACCCTGCGTGTAACCGAGGCCTACCGTCCGGGGGCGGGGCTGCAGCGAAGCCAGCGTGCGGTCGTAAAAGCCGCCGCCGTAACCCAGGCGAAAACCGCCCGGACCGTAACCGAGGCACGGCACGAACAGCAGCGTCGGCATCACGACTTCGGTGCCCTTCGGTTTGGGGATGCCGTAGGCGTCTTCTTCCATCGGGCAGCCAGGGTACCAGGCGTGAAAGGTCAGCGTCTTGTGCTGCTTGTCCACCACCGGCAGGCCGATTTTTCGGGGTGACCGGCTCGCTATGCTTTCTGTAGCTATCTGCGCCAATCCAGATTGGTCAAACACGATTTTTGACTCTGAATCTTCGTTCAGTATGGCGTCTTCCTGCCAGCGGTAGAGCGCCGGCAGCGGATCGAATTCGCCCTTGATCGGCCAGTAGGCGCCTATCACTTCATCGGGCCGCCCGACCAGCCAGATCCGCATCACGCGCTGCAGCAGGTCGGCACGCTCCAGCCGGTCTGGCATGTTCAAACGGGCCTCGATCAGGGCTTTTCGGATGCTTATTTTGTCCATAATCACCCGATGCTATACACATTTCGACGCCGACTGAAACGCCCGCTTGCCTGGCTGGCGATTTTGACTTTTTCGGCGCTGGCCCCGGCCTCGGCCCAGGGCGTTCCGGGCACTGCGGCGGGCGACCGGGAAATTCTGGAAATAAGCCAGGCTTTCAAGCGCGGCGACAAGGCGCGCCTGGCCCAGTTGCTGCCCGCCGTGCGCGGCCATGCGCTGGAGTCCTGGGCGGCCTACTGGCAACTTAAATTGCGCTTGAATGAAGCCAGCGCGCAGGAGGTGCAGGATTTTTACGCCCGCTATCCCGGCACCTACGTTGAAGACCGGCTGCGCAACGACTGGCTGCTGCTGCTTGGCGCTCGCCGCGACTGGAGCGCCTTTGCTGAGCAGCTACCGCTGCACCGCATGAACGACGACCGCGAGCTGCGCTGCTACGCCTTGCTGATCGAACACATCAAAAACCCGGCGCTGGACGTGAAACTTTCGGACGAAGTACGGCGCAACTGGCACGCGCAGCGCGAGGCTGACGACGGTTGCCAGGCTGCCGCCAGCCGGCTGTTCGGCGCGCAGAACCTGAAAGACCATGACGTGTGGATCAAGGCGCGCCTGGCGATCGAAGCCAACCGCACGCGCGCTGCGTTCAATGCGGTGCAGATCGTCTCGCCCGATTCGGCCACGCTGGTCAACGAGCTGGCCGCCAGCCCGGCGCGCTTCTTGACCGAAAAGCGACTGGCCCTGCGCGCAGCGCGCAAGGAAATCATCACGCTGGCGCTGATCCGGCTGGCGGTCTCCGACCCGGAGGGCGCGGCACAGCAAATGGACAGCCGCTGGGGCGTGCAGCTCAACGCCGAAGAACGCAACTGGGTTTGGGGCGCGATCGGCCGGCAGCAGGCGACGCGCCTGGGTACGGTCACGGCGGCCGATGCACTGCAGTACTTCGCCAAGGTCAGCAAGCCCGCCGACCTGTCCGACGACATGCTCGGCTGGTATGCGCGCGCCGCGCTGCGCGCCGGCACGCAGCCAGCCTGGCCGCAGGTGCTGGCGGCCATCAACGGCATGCGTCCCGAGACCCGGCGTGAGCCGACCTGGGCCTACTGGAAGGCGCGAGCGCTGCTGGCGACCGCTCCGGCCGCGCCCCGCGGCAGCGTGCCAGTGGCCGTCCTGCCAGTGACGCCGGGCGCCGAGCAAACCATTTCGGCGACTGCAACTGCGACTGCGCCATCGGCCCCGCCATTGCCGTCAACTCCGACAGCGACACCAGCCGCCTCAATAACGCCAGCGGCAAAGACCGAAGCCGTCCTGTCGCCGCAGCGCGCCGAGGCGCTGGCCCTGTTGCAGTCGATTGCGTCGGTGCGCGGTTTTTACGAACAGCTGGCGCTCGAAGAGCTGGGCCAGAAGATCACCGTGCCAACCCGCCCGCCCGCGCTGACCGCCGCCGAGCAGGATGCCGCCCGGTCGAACGCAGCGCTCCAGCGGGCCGCCTACGCCATTGCCATCGGGCTGCGCAGCGACGGCACGCGCGAATGGAATTACGCGACCAACCTGCACCAGCCCGGCGGCATGGCCGAGCGCGACTTGCTGGCCGCCGCGCAGTTCGCCTGCGACCGGCAGATCTGGGACCGCTGCATCAACACCAGCGAGCGCACCAAAACCGAGATCGATTTCGACCAGCGTTTTCCGATGCCGTTTCGTGAATCGGTGGCCCGCCGCACACGCGACATCGACCTCGACCCGGCCTACGTCTATGGCCTGATCCGCCAGGAGAGCCGCTTCATCATGGACGCGCGTTCGAGCGTCGGTGCGTCGGGCCTGATGCAGGTGATGCCGGCCACCGCGCGCTGGACCGCGAAGAAGATCGGCCTTGCCGGCTTCACCGCCGACCAGATCAACGACCGGGACACCAACATCACCATCGGCACCGCCTACCTGAAGCTGGCGCTCGACGATCTCGGCGGCTCAATGCCGATGGCCGCAGCCGCGTACAACGCCGGGCCGGGCAGACCCCGCACCTGGCGCGGCCAGCCCGGCAGCCCCAGCCTTGACGCAGCGATCTGGGCCGAGAACGTGCCCTTTCACGAAACCCGCGACTACGTAAAAAAGGTGTTGTCGAACACCACCAACTACGCGGCGATCCTGACCGGTCAGCCGCAGTCGCTGAAGGCCAGGCTGGGGCTGGTCGGCCCGCGTGACGCGGCGCAGCCCGAGGTTGTTAAAGACCTGCCTTAAGCAGCCCCACTGCCTCGACCTCGATCATAAAATCGTGGTGCAGCGCCGGCACCGGCACGACCGCCCGGGCCGGGCGGCTGGCGCCGGCCCACTGCGCGTAAATCGTGTTGAAAGCGGGCCAGTTCGCGATGTCGGTGACGTACACCCGCACCTGCACCAATTGGCCCACACTGCTGCCTGATGCGGTCAACGCGGCCTCGACGTTGGCGAGCACCTGGCGCGCCTGGTCGTCAAAGCTCGCCGCATTGAGCTTGCTGCCGTCGGCCGTGATCGGCAATTGACCGGACACAAACACCAGACCCGCCGCCACCACCGCATGGCTGTAATGCCCGCCGGGCGGAGCCAGCGTAGCGGGCGTGACGTGTTGCAGACTATTTGGCGCACTCATTGGCAGATTCATTGGCAGACCCGTCGTGGGAAGGGCGTTTGAAGGCGCCTGCGCCTACCAGCCGTAGAAGCGGCTCCACGGCGGGCCGACCTCGTCGCCCTTTACCGCGTGGTACTGCGGGAACTGCGCCCCGGTTGCGCAGGCATGGTTGGGCAGCACCCGCAGTTGCGTGCCGACAGGAAAGCGCCGGACGATGTCGGCATCGGGCGCGCCGGCGGCGCTGACAATGCCGTGCTCCTGATTGGCCTCGCGCATCAGGTAACCCTCGAGCACCTGGCCGCCAGCGTCGCAGACCTGGCCGTAGCCGTAGTCGTGCGCCTGGCTTTGCGTGCCCCGGTCGCGGCTCATCGCCATCCAGCCGGCATCGACGATGGCCCAGCCCTTGTCGCTCTGGTGGCCGATCACGGTGGTCAGCACACTGAGCGCCAGATCGTCAAGGTGGCAGACGCCGACGTTGGCCATCACCAGATCGAAGAAAACATAGACCCCGGCGCGCACTTCGGTCACCCCTTCGAGATGGCTGGCCATCAGCGCCGTCGGGGTCGAACCGACGCTGACGTTCGGGCACGGCAGGCCGGCCGCGCGCAGGCGCTGGGCCGCCAACACGCACAGGCTGCGCTCCTGTTCGGCCAGGGCCTCCAGCGCGGCGGGCTGGTTCAGCCCGTAGCTGGAGCCGGCATGCGTCATGACCCCGCCGAGCGTCGCGCCGCCGGCATGCAGCAGTTTGCCTATGGCCATCAGCTCGTCGCCCTCGGGCCGCACGCCGGAGCGATGGCCGTCGCTGTCGATCTCGATCCAGACCTCGAAACCGGCGTTGCCCGGATGCGCGAAATCGACAATCGCTGCGGCCGCTTCGGCACTGTCGGCAATAATTTTCAAATTGCAGCCGCGGTCGAGCAGCGCGCCAGCCTGCGGCAGGCGGTGCGGTGCCATGCCGACCGCATACAGAATGTCAGTAAAGCCGGCGGCGAAGAACTGCTCGGCTTCCTTCAGCGTCGATACCGTGATGCCGCATGCGCCGGCCGCGACCTGCGC
>JAJAYS010000165.1 GCA_026786065.1 Polaromonas sp. | reverse complement strand
GCCCGATGGCGAACGTGTGCCCGGCTGGTGGGAGATGATGAACCGGGTCCGCCAAAAACGGCAGGAACAGCTTAACCGGTTCGACCTGGGTTCGATCTTCGAGGAGATCAAAGAGAGCCTTCGCGATGTGATCCAAACCGAACGCGATGGGTTGGACCGCCGCATGGCTGACTCCTCGTCACCACAATCGGAAGACGAGTCAGGAGCGGAGCCCGGCGAATCCGAAGCGCTCCAGAAGATGCTTCAGCAGATGGTCGACAAAAAAGCGGGCGGTGATGATCTTGGCCTTCATGAAATCGGCATCGACCCCATTGGCGAGTTCGCGCTGCGCCGCCAGCAGCGAGCGCCCGAGCTGCCAGCCTGCGACCACGGTGCCGGCCAGCATCAAATACGGCACGCTGCCGGCAAACGCCGCATTCGGATTGGGTTTCGTCTGCTCGACCACGAAGCGCACCACATCGACCAGCGCCTCGCGCGCCGCCTTCAGCCGCTGGCCAACGGCGCGCGCATCGGCACTGCCGTCCTGGGCCAGCTCGGCCTCAGTGGCCTGGATAAGGCCGGTCATCGCCAGCGCGGTCTGGCCGCCGTCGCGCACCGTCTTGCGGCCAATCAGGTCGTTGGCCTGGATCGCGGTCGTACCTTCGTAGATTGTCAAAATCCTGGCGTCGCGCAAATACTGCGCCGCGCCGGTTTCTTCGATGAAACCCATGCCGCCGTGCACCTGCACGCCGAGCGACGCGACCTCCAGGCTCATCTCGGTGCTGCATCCCTTGACCAGCGGCACCAGGAACTCGTAGAACGCGTGGTTCTGCTTGCGCGCATCGGCATCGGGGTGGTGGTGCGCTGCGTCGTAGGCGGCGGCGGCGGCGGCGGCCATGGCGCGGCAGCCTTCGGTCCAGGCGCGCATCGTCATCAGCATGCGCCGGACATCGGGGTGGTGGATGATGGGCACGCTGGCCTTGATCGACCCATCGACCGGCCGGCTTTGCACCCGATCTTTGGCAAAGGCGACCGCCTTCTGGTAGGCGCGTTCGGCAATGGCGATGCCCTGCATGCCGACCGCATAGCGCGCCGCGTTCATCATGATGAACATGTATTCGAGACCACGGTTCTCGGCGCCCACCAGATAGCCGACCGCGCCACCGTGGTCGCCGTACTGCAGTACCGCCGTCGGCGACGCCTTGATGCCGAGCTTGTGCTCGATGCTGACGCAGTGCACGTCGTTGCGGGCGCCCAGCGCACCGCCCTCGCCCACCATGTACTTCGGCACGACAAACAGGCTGATGCCCTTGACGCCTTCCGGAGCGCCGCTGACACGCGCCAGCACCAGATGGACGATGTTCTCGGCCATGTCGTGCTCACCGTAGGTGATGTAGATCTTGGTGCCGAAAACCTTGTAGCTGCCATCGGCCTGCGGCTCAGCTCTGGAGCGCACCATCGCCAGGTCGGAGCCGGCCTGCGGCTCGGTCAGGTTCATCGTGCCGGTCCACTGGCCGCTGACCAGCTTGTCGAGGTACACCGCCTTCAACTCGTCCGAGCCGGCTGTCAGCAGCGCCTCGATGGCGCCGTCGGTCAGCAGCGGGCACAACGCAAAACTCATGTTGGCCGAATTGAGCATCTCGACGCAGGAGGCGCCTATGGTTTTGGGCAGGCCCTGGCCGCCGTTGTCCAGCGGATGCTGCAAGCCCTGCCAGCCGCCGTCGGCGTACTGTTTGAAAGCCTGCTTGAAGCCGGGCGTTGTCGTGACGACCCCGTCTTTCAGGCTCGACGGATTTTTGTCGCCCTCCCAGTTCAGCGGCGCCAGCACGCCTTCGGTGAACTTCGCGCACTCTTCGAGCACCGCCTGCGCCGTGTCCAGTCCGGCCTCCTCGAAGCCCGGCATGGCCGAAACGGCCGCGAGATTGGCGACGTGCTGCATGTTGAACAGCATGTCTTTGACGGGGGCTTTGTAGCTCATGGGTCGCTTCCGGTAATCAGGTTTCTAAAGGCGCAGAACACCGGAGCGCAAAGGCCGCAGTGGGCCGCAAAAAAGCTAAACTTTTCTGCTGCGCTGCGCGGCCTCTGCGCCTCAGCAGTAAAGCGGTGCTGCTTTAAAGGGCAGCCGTCAGCTCGGGCACCGCGCTGAAGAGGTCGGCCTCCAGCCCATAGTCGGCGACGCTGAAAATCGGCGCTTCCGGGTCTTTGTTGATCGCCACGATGACCTTGCTGTCCTTCATGCCCGCCAGATGCTGGATGGCGCCCGAAATGCCGGCGGCGATGTAGAGCTGTGGCGCCACGATCTTGCCGGTCTGGCCGACCTGCCAGTCGTTTGGCGCATAGCCGGCATCGACCGCCGCACGCGACGCACCGAGCGCGGCACCGAGTTTGTCGGCCAGCGGCGTCATGATTGCGTTGAATTTCTCAACTGAACCCAGGGCCCGGCCACCGGAAACGATCACTTTGGCAGCGGTCAATTCTGGCCTGTCGTTCTTCGCGATTTCAGCGCTGACGAATAATGACTTGCCCGAATCGGCGACCGCCTCGACCTTCTCGATCGCTGCCGTGCCGCCGCTGGCCGCCGCAGGATCGAAACCGGTGGTGCGCACCGTGATGACTTTGACCCGGTCCAGGCTTTGCACGATGGCAATCGCGTTGCCGGCGTAGATCGGCCGCTCGAAGGTATCGACCGCATCGACCTTGGTGATGTCGGAGATCTGTCCGACGTCGAGCGTGGCGGCGACGCGCGGCGCAATGTTCTTGCCCGAGGCCGTCGCCGGAAAAAGGATGTGCGAATAAGCTGGCGCCAGCGCCAGCACCTGCGCGGCCATGTTTTCAGCCAGGCCGTGTGCCAGATGCGCGCCATCTACATGGATGACTTTGGCGACGCCGGCGATCTGGGCGGCCGCCTGGGCCACGGCATCGGCACCAAGGCCGGCCACCAGCACATGCACCTCGCCGCCGCACTGGCTGGCTGCGGTGACGGTGTTGAGTGTGGCGGGCTTCAATACGGCGTTGTCGTGTTCGGCGATAACAAGGGATGCGAGGGATGTCATTCGTAGCTCCTGAGTTGGTGGGTGTCAGTCCCGGGCGGATTTGGGAGGCGGGCAAGTGGCTGGCTTGGATTGCGGGTCAAGCCCGCAATGACAGAAAGGGGTCGGTTTGGTATGGGCATGCAACGACAAAAAAAGGGTCTTGTTTGTATGGGCCTGCAATAACAAAAGGTTTTTTCCTGCAGGCCTGAGATGCCAGAAAGAATTGTCAGATGACCTTGGCTTCGTTCTTCAGCTTGTCCACCAGCGCGGCTACGTCGGCCACCTTCACACCGGCGCTGCGCTTTGGCGGCTCGCTGACGCGCAGCGTCTTGATGCGCGGCGTGACATCGACACCGAGCGCGTCGGGTTTGAGGTTTTCAAGCGGTTTTTTCTTGGCCTTCATGATGTTCGGCAGCGTGACGTAACGCGGCTCGTTCAAACGCAAGTCGGTGGTGATGATCGCCGGCAGTTGCAGCCGCAGCGTCTCCAGCCCGCCATCGACCTCGCGTGTCACCTTCACCGCCGCATCGCCGTCCATCTCGACCTTTGACGCGAAGGTCGCCTGCGGCCAGCCGAGCAGCGCGGCGAGCATCTGGCCGGTCTGGTTGCAGTCGTCGTCGATGGCCTGCTTGCCCAGAATCACCAGCCCCGGTTGCTCCTTGTCCACCAGCGCCTTCAGCAGTTTGGCGACGGCCAGCGGTTGCAGCTCTTCGGCCGTCTCGACCAGAATCGCCCGGTCGGCGCCTATTGCCATCGCGGTGCGCAGCGTCTCCTGGCACTGCAGCACACCGCAGCTGACGGCGACGATCTCGGTCACACCGCCCTTTTCTTTCAGCCGCGTGGCCTCCTCGACGGCGATCTCGTCAAACGGGTTCATGCTCATCTTGACGTTGGCGACATCGACCCCCGAGCCATCGGACTTGACGCGCACCTTGACGTTGTAATCGACGACCCGTTTGACGGGAACCAGAACCTTCATGAGGACACTCCAGACGAATTGGGGAGAAAAAGATAAAAAAGAACGATCGTTCTTTTTTCGGCATTATAAGAACAACTGCCTGCAAATTAAAGCACTCCAGGCCGGGGCCCGCCAGCAAGGGATTCTCTGCATAACCCTGGCGAGTCTGCGGCGGCCGGATCGGGGTGGACTGCAAGGCACTTTTCTTGGCCAATAGCCCCGCTATTGGCCAAGAAGTGCAGCGCAGCAGACCACCCGAGCCCGGCCGATCGCAGGCCGCAGGGCGTTGTGCAGAGAGTCCCTGGAGCGTCAAAGCCCGGTTGACGGACTGCGGATCGGCTGCGCAGGCAAGCCGGCCGGCGCTACGCCCTGAACCGCCCGCTGCGGGTCGGCAATGGCGATGCGGTGCGCCCGCAGTCCCGCCAGCACGTCCAGGTTAACCAGCGAGCGCAGATTTTGCTGACCGTTTTCGGCATCGGCAATCCAGTATTCGAGCGTGAACTGCAGGCCGTCCGGGCCGAGCGCGCTCAGGTTGGCCGCCGGTGCCGGTTGGGCGATCACCCGCGGGTGCTTCAGCGCAGCGCCCTGCAGCAAGCGCATGACCTGCGCGGCATCGCTGTCGAAAGCGACCGTGACGACGCTGGTCAGCATGACCCGGGTGTCGAAGAACGACAGGTTCTCAACCCGGTTGTTGATGAACAGTTCGTTGGGCACGATGGCGTCGCGGCCGTTTGCCGCCCGCACCACGGTGTAGCGCGCGCGGATGTCGATGATGCGGCCTTCAAACGTATCGACCTTCACGTTGTCGCCGATGCGCACGCTGCGCTCGGCGAGGATGACAAAACCACTGACGTAGCTGGAGACCAGCTTTTGCAGACCCAGCCCGACGCCGACGCCGATGGCACCGCCGAGCACCGACAGCGCCGTCAAGTCGATGCCGACCGCCGACACCGCCAACAGCACACCGACAAACATCAGTATGACGCGGCTGGCGTTGCTCGCCGCCTTGCGCAGCGACAGGTCGCCGCCGCTGGCAGAGCGCAACAGCCGGGTTTCGATGGCGGCAGAAATCCACAGGGCGATCAGCAGCACGACGCCGGCGGTGACCACGCCTTCAAGCAGCGTCCGGAGCGACAGATAAGACTCGCCGACTTTCCATTCGATGGCTTCGAGCTGCTCCAGCATCAGCGGCATCAGGCCGGTCAGCCACAGCACGAGGGCCAGCCAGATCAGCCAGGAAATGGTGCGTTCGAGCGCCCGCACCAGCGGCGCATTTTTGTAGGCCACCTGCAATACCTTGACGCCAAGCCGGATCAGCGCGAGGGCCAGCAAAATCGGAATTGCCACCTTGAAAACCGCGATAGGAAGCCGGCCCCTGAGCAGCTCCTGCGCCGCAAAGGCCAGGCTCAGTAACAGCAGCGGGAACAGCACTCCATCAACGATGCGCTCGCCGAACCACACCGACGCATCCTGAAATCGGCGCCGGCGACTCAGTGTGCGCACCAGCAGCCAGGCCAGCACGATGCAGGCCGCGAGCGTGGCGAGTTCGATCAACGCACTCGGGTGCGTCAGCGCCTCCAGCCACGACGCGATGCTGTGTGAGGCGTCCAGCGGGGGTGCCGCAAAAATGGCGGACTTCAATGCGGCGATGCCGGCCATGCAGGCTTCCTTTTGTTGTGGGATTCACGGGGGTCTGCGACTGCGGCAGCCCATCGGCCCTTCGCAACATCAGAAGCCTGCATCACGGCCCCATGCGAGTGCGGGCGAGCGATGCCGGCCGGAGCGGCGAGCCCGGCCAATTACAGATCGGCCAGAACCCGGATGTGCGCCTCGACGCTGCGCGCCAGCGCCCTCAGGTTGTAGCCGCCTTCGAGCGACGACACGATGCGGCCTTTGGCGTGGCACGCGGCGACGTCTTTCAGGCGCTGCGTGATCCAGGCGTAGTCGGCCTCGACCAGACCCATCTGGCCCAGGTCGTCGTCGCGGTGGGCGTCGAAGCCGGCACTGATGAAGATCATTTCGGGCTTGAAAGCCTCAAGGCGCGGAATCCAGACCCGCTCGATCATCTCGCGCACCGCCGGGCCCTTGCTGTAGGCCGGCACCGGCACATTAAGCATGTTGGCCGCCGGCTCGCCAGTGCCGCTATACGGGTAGAACGGGTGCTGGAAAAAACTGACCATCAGCGCGCGCTCGTCGCCGCGCAGAATGTCTTCGGTGCCGTTGCCGTGGTGCACGTCGAAGTCGATCACCGCGACGCGCTCCAGGCCGTGGCGCTCGAGCGCGTACTTGGCTGCAATCGCGACGCTGTTGAGCAGGCAAAAGCCCATAGCCCGGTGCCGCACCGCATGGTGACCGGGCGGGCGCACCGCGCAAAAGGCGTTTTCCATCTCGCCGGCGATCACCGCGTCGGTCGCCGCCAGCACCGCGCCGACGGCCCTCAAGGCAGCGTTCCAGCTGTGCACATTGAGGGCGGTGTCGGGGTCGAGTTGCGCATAGCGCGGGCCACCGGCATCGATCTCATCGCCCAGCGTGTCGCTGAGTCCGCGCAGTGAGGCGACCATCATGCGGTCGTGGCCGAGTTCGACGTCGCTCAGTGACGCGAATGGCGCTTCGCGCTGCTCCAGCGCGGCGGCCACACCGGTTGCCAGCAGCCAGTCGTCTATCGCGTCGAGCCGCTCCGGACATTCCGGGTGGCCGGGGCCCATTTCATGCTTCTTGCAGTCTGCGTGGGTGAAGTAGCCTGTCGCATTCATCGGTAAAATTTTCAAAAAATTACGTTATGGTTCGAGCATGCCCGTCAAAGAGAAACTTCAAGCGCTTCTGGATCAGCTTAACACGGTGATTGTCGGCAAACCGGCCCAGGTCAGCGACTGCGTGGCCTGTCTGCTGGCCGGTGGCCACCTGCTGATCGAGGACGTTCCGGGGGTCGGCAAAACCACGCTGGCGCATGCGCTGTCGCGCTCGTTCGGACTGCAGTTTTCGCGCGTGCAGTTCACCGCCGATCTGATGCCCAGCGACCTGTCAGGCGTGTCGATCTACCAGCGCCAGAAAGAGGGTTTCGTGTTTCATCCCGGGCCGATCTTCGCGCAGGTGCTGCTGGCCGACGAGATCAACCGGGCAAGCCCCAAGACGCAAAGCGCCTTGCTCGAAGCGATGGAAGAAAAACAGGTGACGGTCGAAGGCGCAACCCGGCCGCTGCCGCAGCCTTTTTTTGTCATTGCCACGCAAAACCCCTATGACCAGCTCGGCACCTACGCGCTGCCCGAGTCGCAGCTCGACCGCTTTCACATGCGGATCTCGCTGGGCTACCCGGACCGCGCCGCCGAGCGTGAACTGTTGCGCGGCTCCGACCGCAGGGAGATGGTCGAGAACCTGCAGGCGCTGCTGGCGCCGCACGACCTGCTCGACCTCCAGCAGCAGGTGCAACAGGTGCATGCGGCCGAGCCACTGCTGAATTACCTGCAGGATTTGATTGCCGCGACACGCTCGGGCCGCTGGTTTTTGCAGGGCCTGAGTCCGCGCGCCGGCATTGCCATCATGCGCGCGGCCAAGGCGCAGGCTTTTTTGAAGCAGCGCGATTACGTCGCGCCCGACGACATTGCCGCCGTGCTGCCGCAAACCGCCGCACACCGGCTGATTCCGGTCAGCGACGCCGGCCGTGGCGCGGTCGAGCAGGTGCGGGCGATGCTGGATGCGGTGGCGCTGCCCTGAAGGCGGGGCTGGCTGACGTGAACCGCCGCAGATGACCGCTGTGCTTCAGAGCCCCGACCGCCCGGCCGGCTGGCGCGCCCGCTTGCACGACTGGTTCGAGCAGCGCCAGGCGCCTTCCGACACCTTGACGCTGGCGCAGCGTAACGTCTATATCCTGCCTACACGGGCCGGCTGGCTGCTGGCGACGACGCTGGTGGTGATGCTGGTGGCGTCGATCAACTACCAGCTCAATCTGGGCTACCTGCTGACCTTTTTGCTGGCCGGCTGCGCGCTGGTCGGCATGCATGTATGCCATGCCACCCTGCGCGGTCTCGCTATGAATTTGGTAGCTGCCCGCGCCCATTTTGCAGGGTCTACGGCGACTTTTGACATCAAACTTACCAACCTGCGCAAGCAGCCGCGCTACGGTATCGGGATGCGCATCCATGATGCGGCTGTGCGCCGGGCCGAACGCGAACGCGAGCCGCAGTGGGTCTGGGCCGACGTGCCGGGCGAAGGCTCGACCACGCTGCAAATTGCCTTCACGCCGGGCCGGCGCGGCTTGCAGCGCCTGCCGACGCTGACCGCCGAAACGCGCTTTCCGCTGGGCACCTTTCGCGTCTGGACGGTCTGGCGGACCGCCTCCCAGGTCGTCATTTATCCGGCGCCCGAAAAGACTCCGCCACCGCTGCCCGCTGGCGAGCCACGTCCGAGCGGCCTGGCCGGACTCGCCCGCCTGCAAAGCGCCGGCGAAACCGACGGGGTGCGCAGCTACCGGCGCGGCGACCCGATGAAACTGGTGATGTGGAAAAAAGCCGCCAAGACCGACGGCCACGGCTCCGGAGACCACGCCGGCCTGCTGGTGCGCGATACCCAGCATGCCCAGCAGCATGCGCTGTGGCTGGACTTTGCCGCAGCCGGCAGCGGCCGGACCGAACACCGGCTGTCGCGGCTTTGCGCCTGGGTGCTGCAGGCCGACAAGCTCGGCCTGACTTACGGCTTGCGGCTGCCGGCGCGCGAGATCGCACCCGGCAATACCGAAGCACACAAACGGCAGTGCCTGGAAGCGCTGGCGCTGTGCTGATTCCAATCCCAGATCATTCGTGCACTTTGCCGGCTTCGCTAGGGACCCTCTGTATAACATTGGCGAGGCTGTGGCGTGCGGATCGGAATGGGATGCAAGGCGCCTTTTTGCAGCCAATAGCCCCGCTATTGGCAATAAAAACAACGCAGCGGACCGCCCGAGCCGGCGTGAGCACAGCCCGCAGGGAGTTATGCAGAGGGTCCCTAGGGATCCTC
>JAJAYS010000164.1 GCA_026786065.1 Polaromonas sp. | reverse complement strand
GACGCAAAGCTCTGCCCCAAGACCACAGGCCGAAGACGACAGACCGAAAGTTCTGGCCGAAAGTTCTGGCCGAAAGGCCACCACGCCGGTCCGACCCCAAACGGGCGCCGGCCAGAAGGGCTGCTATTCCGGCGAAGGCCGGTATCCATAGCCCGCCGTCAGCGGCGCAAGCCGCGGTGGCAACCGTCGCCTTGCCCCCCCCGCTCCTTCCACCAAACCTACAGCGTCACGCTTTGCATGTACTCGTCGAAACGCGACTCGGCAAAACGGAACCACAGAATCTGGTCCTTTTGAAAAGCGCGGTAGTCGCTGTAGATCTTTTTCCATTCCGGGTTGCTCACAGCCAGCTCGGCATACAGCTCCATCGAGGCCTTGAACGAAGCGTCGAGCACCGCCTTCGGGAACGGCAGCACCTTGGTTTTCGCGCCAACCAGTTGCTTGAGGGCGGTCGGGTTGCGCGCGTCGTACTTGGCCTGCATGTCCATGTGGGCATGCGATGCCGCGACTTCGACCATCGCCTTGTACTCGGCCGGCAGCGCCGCGAAGGCCTTGTCGTTGACGAAAAAGTCCACTTCCGGGCCGCCTTCCCACCAGCCGGGATAGTAGTAAAACGGCGCAACCTTGTTGAAGCCGAGCTTTTGATCGTCATAAGGGCCGACCCACTCGACAGCATCGATCGTGCCCTTTTCAAGCGCAGCATACAGCTCACCGCCGGGCAGATTCTGCGGCACCACGCCCAGGCGCTCGACCACCTTTCCGGCGAAACCGCCGATGCGAAACTTCAGACCCTTCAGGTCGGCGACGGTCTTGATCTCTTTGCGGAACCAGCCGCCCATCTGGGTGCCGGTGTTGCCGCCGGGAAAGCTGACGATGTTGTATTTGGCATAGAACTCGTTCATCAGCTTGCGGCCGTTGCCCTCGAACATCCAGGCCGACATCTGCCGGGAGTTCATGCCAAAGGGAATCGCCGCACCGATGGCAAATGCGTCGTTTTTGCCGAAGTAGTAGTAGGGTACGGTGTGGCCCATTTCGACCGAACCCTGTTGCACGCCATCGACCACGCCGAAAGGCGGCATCAGCTCGCCACCCGCATGCACGCTGATCTGGAACTTTCCAGCGCTCATGTCGCTGATTTTTTTGGCGAAAACTTCAGCTCCGCCGTAGATGGTGTCGAGCGGCTTTGGAAAGCTGGAGGCCAGACGCCAGCGGACGGCCGCCTGCGCATGGACGGCCGGCGCGATGCCGGTTGCAAGCACGCCGGCGATTCCTGCGCGCTGGATGAGTGAACGACGTTGCATGGTGCTCCTGAGGTAATCTTTAAACCGGGTCTCCCGGCCTTGTTGTGTGGTGTGCGGCCCATCGGCCATGACAGCCAAGGCGCTTTTTAAAGCAAATTTATTTGACCATAACGCGCGTGTTTCCGCGCGACGGCGGCGGCAAGCATTTTTTCAGGAAAAAAAAAGCCGCATCGAAATGCGGCTTTTCTGTCGATGGAAGAACGGACGCCGTTTTACAGCTTCTGTTCCTGCATGAAGCGGTCAAAGGAGGCTTCGCTGAAACGGAACCACAGGTTTTGCTCGGCGCGGAACTTCGAGTAGTCCGCATAGATCGTCTTCCAGTTTTCATTCTTGCTGTTGAGCTCTTCGTACACCTCCATCGCGGCTTTGAAGGCGGCATTCATGACGTCTTTCGGGAACGGCCGCAGCTTGGCGCCAGCGCCGACCAGTTGCTTGAGCGCCGCCGGGTTGCGGGCGTCGTATTTGGCCTGCATGTTCGAATGGGCCTGCGCCGCAGCGGCTTCGACAATCGCCTTGTTTTCTGGCGACAGCGCCTCAAAAGCCTTGTTGTTGATGAAAAAGTCGAGCTGGGGGCCGCCCTCCCACCAGCCGGGGTAGTAGTAGTTCGGCGCGACCTTGTTGAAGCCGAGCTTCTGGTCGTCGTACGGACCCACCCATTCGGCCGCGTCGATGGTGCCTTTTTCCAGCGCCTGGTAAATCTCGCCGCCAGGAATGTTTTGCGGCACGCCGCCAATGCGTTCGATCACCTTGCCGCCAAAGCCGCCGATGCGAATCTTTAGACCCTTGATGTCAGCGATCGACTTGATCTCTTTCCTGTACCAGCCGCCCATCTGCGCACCGGTGTTACCGCCGGGGAAGTTGATGATGTTGAACTTGGCATAGAAGTCGCGCATCAGCTTCATGCCGTTGCCTTCGTACATCCAGGCCGTCATCTGGCGGCTGTTCAGGCCGAAAGGAATAGCGCAGCCCAGCGCGAAGGTTTCGTCCTTGCCAAAGAAATAGTAGGGCGCGGTGTGCGCGCATTCGACCGAGCCCTGCTGCACGCCATCGACCACGCCGAAAGCCGGCATCAGCTCACCCGCTGCATGCACCGAGATTTCGAACTTGCCGCCCGACATGTTTTTAACCGCCTTGGCGAAGACATCGGCCGCACCGTGGATGGTGTCCAGCGATTTGGGAAAGCTCGACGCGAGACGCCAGCGAATGGCCGCCTGCGCATGCACTGCGGGCGCGATGCCGTCCGCCAGCACGCCGGCAAGTCCGGCGTTTTTGATGATTGAACGACGATCCATTGAGTCAAGCTCCTGAAGGTTGGGAATAAGTAGAGGGGCCCAGCAGCGTCTGGTTGGTCTGAGACTGAAAAAAGACGTTTGCGCTAGCCCTGCCACCCCGGCATTTTGTCAGAACGCGCCTACAGAAAAACCGGGTTTTTACCCCTATGCAGGATAAAGAGGGGAAGCCGGCTGGCTTTTGGCGAAAGCGCTGCAAGCCAAGGGACCCTATGCATAACTCCCTGCGGTCTGTGATTAGCCGGGCTCGGGCGGCCTGCTGCATTGTTTTTTTTGCCAATAGCCGGGCTATTTACTGCAAAAAGACGCCTTACAGCCCATCCCGATCCGGCTGCCACAGTTCCGCCAGAGTTATGCAGAGCGTCCCAAGTGGTCGGCGCAGCGCAAAAACGGCCGCGTCAGGCGACCGATTTGAGCGCGACTCTCTGCGTGTTGGCTCCAACCACAGACCCGCCAAAGCGCGCCCGCACCGCCGCTTCAATGCCGGCTGCATCCAGCCCCTGCAGCGCCAGCAGTTTGGCCAGGTCGCCGTGCTCTATGAACTCGTCGGCGAGACCCAATTGCAGCAGCGGAATGTCCAGGCCGGCGGCCCGCAGGGCTTCGCTGACCGCGCTGCCCGCCCCACCCATCACAGCGCCCTCTTCGACGCTGACCAGCGCGCTGTGCGATGCCGCGAGCTGCAGCAGCAATGCGGTGTCCAGCGGCTTGGCCCAGCGCATGTTCGCAACGCTCGCACCGAGCTTTTCAGCGGCCTCCAGCGCCGGGTACAGCAGCGTGCCGAATGCGAGGATGGCGATACCCTGCCCCTGCCGCCGGATCTCGCCTTTGCCATAGGGCAGCGGCTCCAGGCCGGCGTCAACGGCCACGCCCGCCCCGGCGCCGCGCGGGTAGCGCACCGCCACTGGGTGGTTCTGCGCAAAAGCCGAGCTCAACAGCTTGCGGCATTCGTTCTCGTCAGCCGGGCAGGCAATGGCCATGTTCGTTATGCAGCGCAAAAAGGGAATGTCGTAGGCTCCCGCGTGGGTGGCGCCATCGGCACCGACCAGCCCGGCGCGGTCCAGCGCAAACACCACCGGCAGGTTTTGCAGCGCGACATCGTGAATCAGCTGGTCATAGCCGCGCTGCAAAAACGTCGAATAAATCGCCAGCACCGGTTTGAGCCCTTCGCAGGCCATGCCGGCAGCGAAGGTGACGGCATGCTGCTCGGCAATGCCGACATCGTGGTAGCGCTCGGGAAAGCGCCGGTGGAACTCGACCATGCCCGAACCCTCGCGCATCGCCGGCGTGATGCCGACCAGCCGCGCGTCTTGCGCGGCCATATCGCACAGCCATTGCCCGAAGACTTGCGTGAAGGTCGGCTTGGGTGGGGCGCTGGGCTTTTGCAGTCCCTTGGCTGGGTCGAACTTTCCGGGACCGTGGTAGGCCACCGGATCCGCCTCGGCGAGCTTGTAGCCCTGGCCCTTTTTAGTCACCACATGCAGGAATTGCGGCCCTTTGAGGAGGCGGATGTTCTCCAGCGTCGGGATCAGCGATTCAAGGTCATGGCCGTCGATAGGTCCGATGTAGTTGAAGCCGAAGTTTTCAAAAAGCGTGGCCGGCAGCACCATGCCCTTGGCATGCGACTCCAGGCGCTTGGCGAGTTCGAGCAGAGGCGGCGCGACGCGCAGCACCGACTTGCCGACGTTCTTGGCCGACGCGTAGAAGCGCCCGCTCATCAGCTGCGCCAAATACCGATTGAGCGCGCCGACCGGCGGGCTGATGCTCATGTCGTTGTCGTTTAGCACCACCAGCAGTTTGCAGTCGTCGTGCACGCCCGCGTTGTTCAATGCCTCGAACGCCATGCCGGCGCTCATGGCCCCGTCGCCGATGATCGCCACCGAATGGCGGTCTTCACCCTTTTGGCGCGACGCCAGCGCCATGCCGAGCGCGGCGGAAATCGAGGTGGACGAATGCGCGGTGCCGAAGGTGTCGTACTCGCTTTCGGCGCGCTGGGGAAACCCGGACAACCCGCCGAACTGCCGCAGGCTGGCCATGCGCTCGCGCCTGCCAGTCAAAATTTTGTGCGGGTAGGTCTGGTGACCGACGTCCCATACCAGCCGGTCGTTGGGGGTATTGAACACGTAGTGCAGCGCGACAGTCAGCTCCACAGTGCCGAGGTTGGAACTCAGGTGGCCACCGGTTTGCGAAACGCTGGTCAGCACGAAGCTGCGCAGTTCGTCGGCCAGCGCTTTCAGCTGGGCACGCGGCAAGGCCCGCAGGTCCGCCGGACTGGCAATGGTTTCTAGCAATGGGTACATCGTTTCGATCAACAGGTTGACAAAATTTAGCTTACAACTATTTCAGTGGGCTGTAGCTGCGGCAAGGGCATTTATTCGCCCGCTCATGTCAGCCAAGGCTCCCGCCGCCGCTGGATGGGCAGCGACTCACCGTACCCGCTCAACCAGCAGATGCGCCAGGCCCTGCAGCGCAGCGGTTTGCCGATACCCGGCGGCGTGCACCTTCTCCAGCTGGGCCAGTGCCCTGTCCAGCAGGTGCAGCGCGTAAGCCTGTGAGCCGCTCAGCCCCATCAGGGACACAAAAGTGGGCTTGTCGTGGGCCGCGTCCTTACCGGGCGTTTTGCCCAGGGTGAGCGAATCGGCGGTGACGTCCAGCACGTCGTCCATCACCTGAAACGCCAGCCCGATGGCCCAGCCGTAGTCCGAGAGTGCGGCTTCGACCGAGCACCTGGACGCCGCCGGCAGCGCGCCGCAGGCCACGCCCATCATCACACTGGCTTGCAGCAGCGCGCCGGTTTTGCGCCTGTGCATCTCGTGCAGCGTGGCCGAATCCAGCGGGCTGCCGACACTGGCCAGGTCGATGGCCTGGCCGCCGGCCATGCCGCTCAGGCCCGCAGCCCGGGCCAGCAGGCCGCACAGCCGCGCCTGGGTCGCCGGATCGACCTCATCGACCGCGCCCGCCGGCTCGCCCTGCGGCGTCAGCATCTCGAAGGCCAGCGCCTGCAGCGCGTCCCCGGCCAACAGCGCGCCGGCTTCGCCAAACTGCACATGTACGGTTGGCTTGCCGCGCCGCAGCACGTCGTTGTCCATGCACGGCATGTCGTCGTGAACCAGCGAATAGGCATGGATCAGCTCCACCGCACAGGCTGCCCGCAGCGCGGCCTGCGGGCTGCCGGCCACCGCTTCGCTGGCGGCGAGAACCAGCAGCGGCCGCAGCCGCTTGCCGCCCTCCAGCACCGCATAGCGCATGGCGCCCGACAGTGCAGCAGCTGGCGCGTCGGGCTCGCTGTGCGCGACCCAGCGCGTCAGTGCCTGTTCAACGCGCAGGCGCTGCCCGCTCGACCAATCAGCAAAGGCCGACGAAGGCGTAGCGGCGACCGAGCTCAAAGGTCCGGCCCCGGCAGACGCACTATTTCGCTCGCCACGGTTTAAATTCGTTACCGTCCAGCACCTTGATCTGGCCTTCGACCGCCTCTAACCGGCTTCGGCAAAACTCCAGCAATTTGGCACCACGCTGATAGCTAGCTAGCAGCGCATCGAGCGGCAGCTGGCCCGACTCCAGGCTTTCGAGCAGGGTTTCGAGCTCGTTCAAAGCTGCTTCGTAGGTGCTCGGAAACGGATAGTCCGCGCCCGCCGCATCGGTCTGGGGCGGCGGGCAAGAAGCGGAAGGTAGGGATGCAGCGGCTTTGGCCATGTTCACACTTAGGACAGCGGATTTTAAATGGGCGTGCGCGGCAGGCCGCGACGAAAGCGCATTATCGATGCTGCACCGCAACCGCGGCTTCAGAGGCAGACAGGTAGAATTTATCGGCCCCAGCCCGACAAGGAAAACGGGCTCCCGACAGCGCCAGCTTCCTGAAGTGGCGCCCTTCCCGGCAGGCCCCCGCGCCCGGCCGCTTTCGTCTCATTCAAAAGCCCCCGATGCCTGAAACCCGCCTTCGTCTGTTGCAGGCGACCAGCCAGCTTCCGATTTCGAGCTATTTCGATCCCGGCCTGTTTCAGCGCGAGCAGCAAAAGCTGTTTACCAATGGCCCGCGCTACCTCGGCCATGAGCTGGCGGTGCCGCTGCTAGGCGACTACTACGCGCTGCCCCACGAAGGCGAGGGCCGCGCGCTGGTGCGCAACCAGTCTGGCATCGAGCTGATCTCCAACGTCTGCCGACACCGCCAGGCGACGCTGCTGCAGGGGCGCGGCTCGCTCGGCAACCGGCCGGACAGCCACATCGTCTGCCCGCTGCACCGCTGGACCTACAGCACCTCGGGCGAGCTGATCGGCGCGCCGCACTTCGAGATAGACCCCTGCCTGAACCTGAGCCGCTATGACACCGTGCGCTGGAACGGTCTGGTGTTCGAGGCCAACGGCCGCGACATCGCTGGCGACATGCAGCCGCCCAAAGGCATGTCGGCGCATCTGCCAGAGCTGGATTTTTCCGGCTACCAGCTCCACAAGGTGCATCTGCATGCCTGCAACTACAACTGGAAGACTTTCATCGAGGTGTATTTGGAGGACTACCACGTCGGCCCGTTTCACCCCGGGCTGGGCGCCTTCGTCACAACCGACGACCTGCGCTGGGAGCTGGCACCGCATTTTTCGGTGCAGACCGTCGGTGTGTCCGACAAGCTCGGCAAGCCCGGCACCGACACCTACAAAAAGTGGCACGACGTGGTGCTGCAGTACCGCGGCGGCGTGCCGCCCAAGTACGGCGCGATCTGGCTGACCTACTACCCGAACGTCATGATCGAGTGGTACCCGCATGTGCTGGTGGTCAGCACGCTGCACCCGCAAGGGCCGGATAAAACGCTCAACGTGGTGGAGTTTTTCTACCCCGAAGAGATTTGCGCCTTCGAGCCCGACTTCATCGAAGCCCAGCAGGCGGCCTATATGGAAACCTGCGTTGAAGACGACGAGATCGCGCTGCGGATGGACGCCGGCCGCAAGGCGCTGATGCAGCGCGGCGACAACGAGTTCGGCCCCTACCAAAGCCCGATGGAAGACGGCATGCAGCACTTTCACGAGTGGTACCGGCGCGAAATGGGTGCCAGCAAGACCACGCAGATGATTTAAGCGCGGGGCATTCGCTATCAATTAAGTAGCTATTAACGCCCGTAATAATTGGCTTTAAAGCCGAATTGTCTTAAGAAAGTGCGCATTTCCGATGCAAGCCGTATGGATGATCGCCTCCTCTTTCCTGTTCGCCAGCATGGGGGTGTGCGTCAAGTTCGCGTCCGAACACTTCAACAGCGCCGAGCTGGTGTTCTATCGCGGTCTGCTCGGCCTCATCTTCATGGGGCTGTACGCCCGCGCGACCGGCGTAGCGCTGGCCACGCCGGTCCCGGCCATGCACGCCTGGCGCAGCGCAGTCGGCGTGGTGGCGCTCGGGGCCTGGTTTTACGCCATCGCACATTTGCCGCTGGCCACCGCGATGACGCTGAACTACATGAGCAGCGTCTGGATTGCGGCTTTTCTGGTCGGCGGGGCCTTGATGCTCGGGCGCGGCGGCCAGATTGAGCGCCAGGGCCCGCTGGTGCTGGCGATTCTGGCCAGTTTCGGCGGCGTGGTGCTGCTGCTGCGACCAGCCATCGACCAAAACCAGGCCTTCGCCGGGCTGATCGGCCTGCTCTCGGGTCTGGGAGCCGCTTTCGCCTATATGCAGGTCATGGCGCTGTCCCGGCTGGGCGAACCGGACACCCGCACGGTGTTTTATTTCGCCTTGGGCACGACCATCGCCGGCGCGGCCGGCATGCTGGTGGCGGGCGTATCGCCCTGGGACTGGCGCCAGGCGCTGTGGCTGCCGCCGCTGGGCCTGCTGGCCTCGGTCGGTCAGCTGTTCATGACCAAGGCCTACTCGATGTCGAAGAACCACGGCGGCACGCTGATGGTCGCGAACCTGCAGTATTCGGGCATCGTGTTTTCGGCCATCTACGGCATGGTGCTGTTCGGCGACCAGATTCCGCTGCTCGGCTGGGCCGGCATGGCGCTGATCGTGTTGAGCGCCGTCGGAGCCACGGTGCTGCGCAGCCGGGCTGCGCCACTGGCACCGGCCGAAGAACATTGACGGGCAGAACCGCAGCTTCCGCCCGGCCACTTTCAAGCTCAAAATGGACGCAGACCCTCTTCTGCCCACCCCGTCAAACCAGGAGCCTGCGATGCACGCCAAACCTCTTATTTCCGCCGCCGAACTCCAGACGCAACTCGAAGCCAAACGCCCGCTGCGCATTTTCGATTGCAGCTTCGATCTGGCCGACCCGCATGCTGGTCGGCGTCAATACCTGGAGTCGCACCTTCCCGGCGCGGTGCATGCCGACCTGGACAAAGACCTGAGCGCGAAGCACGGCGTGCCAGGCCACCACGGCGTGCTGACGGCCAGCGGCGCTGACGCTCCGGCATCCGGTGGCCGGCACCCACTACCCAACCGAGAAAAGTTCGCGCTCTGGCTGGCGCAGGTCGGACTGTCCAACTCCATGCAGGCCGTGGTGTATGACCGCAATGGCAGCAACTTTTGCGGGCGTCTGTGGTGGATGCTGAAATGGGCCGGCCACGACCGGGTTGCGGTGCTGGACGGCGGCTTGCGCGAATGGGAGGCGGCCGCTGGCGAGCTGCACAGCGGCGACGAGCCTGCGCACTTTCAGGCCGGGTTTGAACTGCGCGAGCCGCTGGTGCGGCTGGTCGATGCCAGTGCGGTTCAGCAGGGCTTGGGGCAGACCACGCAGACCGTAGTCGATGCCCGCGCTCCAGCGCGGTTTCGCGGCGAAGTAGAGCCGCTTGACCCGGTTGCAGGCCACATTCCGGGGGCCTTGAACCGGCCCTTTTCAGCCAACTTCGACGGCCAAGGCCGGTTCAAATCGCCCGAGCAGCTCAGGGCCGAATTCGACTCCCTGCTGGCTGGGCGCGACCCCTCCAGCGTGGTCCACCAGTGCGGCAGCGGGGTCAGCGCACCGCCCAACCTGATTGCAATGGAGCTAGCCGGGTTTCCCGGTACCGCTCTCTACGCCGGAAGCTGGAGCGACTGGTGCAGCGACAGCCAAAGACCGGTGGCGCGGGGCTGACTGCGGCCGCCCCGCCGCCGGCCTGCGCTTTAACGCTCTAGCGCTTTGACCATTCAGCGACTGGAGGCTGAGGCTGGTGGCATCGGCGTCGTGGCAGCGCCTGGCATGGCCGATGGAGAAGTCGAAGGCGAGGTCATCGGCGCCTTGGTCGAACCGGAGTCCGGCTTCGGCCCGCAGGCCCCCAGGGCAAGCAGCGCTGACACGGCAAGCGACACACCGAGAACAGATTTGACGGACGATTTGGTCATTGGATTTCCTTGTGAATATGAAACAGGAAAGCCAATTTAGGCTGCGTCAGCGGGCACACGCATGAGAAGTGGCCCACGCGGCGTGTAGGCAATGTTCGCCGCAGTGGGGGCGAAACGCGACCACAACGCAATGCGCGCGTTGCACACCAGCCGCTTGGCTGGGCAGTTCGGCCGCAATCAGTTTGCGTGGCGCACGACACGCAGCGGCCGATGCGGGTTGTCTTTTTTCACGCCCGAGCTGGGCCCGGCGTTGCGGCTGCTGCGCGAACCGTTGTCTGGTCGCTCCACAGGCTGCTTCCGGGCTGGCCCGGTCTCAACATACGGAGCGGGACGATGGGGATCTGGAATCACGGGAACCTTCCGGATTGTGTCGATTGCGGCCGCGTCGCCTCAAAAGACGCCGGCTCTGCATTCACTGACCCTCCAAATCCCTCGGCGATATTCTTACCCGGGAAAACGCCTTTTGCACGCGTGCAACCCCCGCGATGCCTGTAGGCGAACTTCGCCAATCAGGTCGGCAGCGGTGTCGGCTGCACTTCGCCCGGCTCTGGCGGGGTTGACAGCGGCGGCAGCGGCTCCGGCGGCGGTACGTTGGGGTCGGTGGCCATACGGTTTTCCTTGGTTTGGGTGGGTTCAAGCGGTTCGGAGTCAGGACCTATTCGGCGCGGAAGGTTGCGGATCATCGCTTCGCCGATTTCGTCCGCGCCGTCAGACGGCAGGTCGGGCTCACTGGTTGGCCTGGGCTCGTCCGCAAGCCTTTCCATCGTCGCTTCGCTGTTTCGCATTTCGGTAAAGCCTCTGCTGGTAGCGGCCCGCGCTTGCGGGCTGTTGAAATAAAACCAATGAAAAATTCTCTGCGCAGGGCAAATCCCGGCCCATCGGCAAGCAGCCCGAGCGGTTGTCGGAAAAGCGCCGCGGGTGGAATCGCCTGCGCGTGGGCGCAAGGCGCCGATGCTACGATTTCGCCGCACTACCCTTTGACCCCACCCGACTAGCCGATTCGCCCGCTGCCCCATCCCTATTTCCCGCATGACCACCACGCTCGACCTTGTGACATTCGGCGAAGCCGTGGCGCTGTTCGCCGCGGTCGAGACGGGCGAGCTTGGGCAGGCGCGTACCTTCCGCAAAAGCGCGGCCGGTGCAGAAATCAACGTGGCCATCGGGCTGGCCCGGCTCGGGCTGAGCGTTGCCTGGTGCAGCCGGCTGGGCCGCGACGCCTGGGGCAGCACCCTCGTCGAGCTGCTCGCCGGCGAGGGCATCGATTGCTCGCATGTCACGCTGGACGCCAGCCACCCGACCGGCATCATGTTCAAAAGCCGGTCCGATGACGGCAGCGACCCGCAGATCGCCTACCACCGCAGTGGCTCGGCAGCCAGCGGATTCGGACCTGACGACGTCGATGCACAGTGGTTGTGCTCGGCCCGTCATCTGCACACCAGCGGGGTGTTTGCCGGCGTCTCGGCCAGCACGCTGGCGGCCCAGCAACACGCCATGACGCTGATGCGGGCGGCTGGCCGCAGCATCTCCTTTGATCCAAACCTGCGCCCGACGCTGTGGGCCTCGCAGAACGCCATGCGCAGCGCCATCAACGCGCTGGCCAGCCTTGCCGACTGGATCCTGCCCGGCATCGACGAAGGCCGGCTGCTGACCGGCGAATCGACCCCCGAAGGCATTGCACGCTTTTATCGCCAGCGCGGCGCGGCGCTGGTCGTCGTCAAGCTCGGTGCTGACGGCGCCTACTTCGACGGCGCAGCAGGGACAGGCCGGGTTGCCGGATTCCCGGTTGCCAGCGTCGTCGATACCGTGGGCGCTGGCGACGGCTTTGCGGTCGGCGTCATCAGCGCGCTGCTGGCCGGCCTGCCGGTCGCGCAGGCCGTTCGGCGCGGCGCCTGGATAGGGGCACGCGCGGTGCAGGTCGCAGGCGACAGCGAAGGCCTGCCGACCCGGGCCGAACTCCGAGCCGCCGGGTTTTAAACATCAAAACCCGGCCGCAGCAAGCCTTAAACTGCGCCACGCCTGTCGCCTGCCGGCCGACGCCCATCCCTTCCGCTTGAGTCCGCACCACCCATGACGATCAATTTGCGCCTGGCTTTTCACTACGGTTTGACGATTTTCCTCAGTGCCTTTCTTCTCTTTCAGGTGCAGCCGCTGATCGGCAAGATGATCCTGCCTTGGTTCGGCGGCTCGGCCGCGATCTGGACCACCTGCATGCTGTTTTTCCAGACGGTGCTGCTGCTGGGCTATTTCTATTCGCACTGGGTCACGCGCAGCCTGAGTCCGCCGCGCCAGGGCCTGGTGCATGGCGGTCTGCTGCTGATCAGCCTGCTGCTGCTGCCGATCAGCCCCAGCCTGGACTGGAAACCTCTGGGCGCCGAGAACCCGACGCTGCACATCCTCGGGCTGCTGACGGTCTCTATCGGGCTGCCCTACTTCGTGCTCTCGACCACCGGCCCGCTGCTGCAGGCCTGGTTTGCGCGCGAGCGTTCGGGTCATGTGCCCTATCGGCTGTTTGCGCTGTCGAACTTCGGCTCAATGCTCGCGCTGCTGGCCTATCCGCTGGCGGTAGAACCGATTTTTTCGACGCAATGGCAGTCCTGGATCTGGTCTGGCCTGTACGCCTGTTTTGCGGCGGCCTGCGGCCTGCTGGCCTGGCGCGGCCGCAAGGGCGGCAGCATGCCGGTGGCAACCCCACAGCACGGGCCGTCACCGCAATGGAAAGACAAACTGCTGTGGGCCGCGCTGGCGGCCTGCCCGTCCATCCTGATGGTTGCCGACACCAGCTTCCTGACGGCCAACATCGCGCCCATCCCGCTGCTGTGGGTGGCGCCGCTCGCCTTGTATCTGCTGTCCTTCATTCTGAGCTTCGAGCACAGCCGCTGGTACCAGCGCAAGATCTTTTTGCCTTTGCTGGTGCTCGGCCTGGGCGCGCTGGCTTACCTGCCGACGCTGGGCATCGCCGCGCTGCCGCTCTACCTGTCCATGGGCATCAACCTGTCGGCGTTTTTTGTCGCCTGCATGGTCTGCCACGGCGAGCTGGCCCGGCGCCAGCCGCACCCCAGCCATTTGACCGGCTACTACCTGATGCTGGCGGTTGGCGGCGTCACCGGCGGGGTTTTTGTCGGAATCATCGCGCCCTACAGCTTTGACGCCAACTACGAGCTGTCAATTGGCATCGTCCTGACCGGCCTGGTCGCGGCGATTGCCGTTATTCCCCGGCTGTCGTTGGGCCGGCCCCAGTGGCGCGCCGGCCTGGCGGGGTTTGCGGCGCTGCTGCTGGTCTCGCTGTCCTGGATCCGCATCGAAGCGCACCGGGAAGAAACCGGCGGCGCCGATGTCAAAGGGCGCAATTTCTACGGCACGCTGCAGGTCTTCACCGACGTTGAGCACGGCTTTCGCAGCCTGGTCCACGGCCAGATCGTCCACGGCCGGCAGCACACCGCACCCGACAAGCAGGGCCTGCCGATCACCTACTACAGCCCCGAGAGCGGTGTGGGCAAGGCCATCAGGCTGAAGGGCGAGGCCGGGCCGGTGCGGGTCGGCGTGATTGGCCTGGGCACCGGCACGCTGCTGGCTTACGGCCGCGCCGGCGACAGCTACCGGCTCTATGAGATCGACCCGCTGGTGATCGAGATCGCGCAGAAACATTTCAGTTTTTTGTCGGGAACGCTGGCGGCGACCGAGATCGTTCTGGGCGACGCGCGGCTGCAACTTGAACGCGAGCCCGACCAGCGCCTGGACGTGCTGGCGGTCGATGCCTTCTCGGGCGATTCGGTGCCGGTGCATCTGCTGACCTTTGAGGCATTTGCGCAGTATTTCCGGCATCTGAAGCCGGACGGCATTCTGGCGGTGCACATCTCCAACCGCTTTCTGGACCTGCGCCCGGTGGTCAGGTCTGCAGCCGATCATTTCGGCTGGGAGGTCCGGCTGATCGATGCCGAAAGCGAGCCCGACAAGCTGGTGCTGCGCTCACGCTGGGTGCTGCTCAGCCGGGCGCCAGAGCTGTTCGGCAAGGCCGGCTTCGAGGACGCGCAGCCGGTGGAAAACCAGCGCGGCTTCCAGCCCTGGAAAGACGACTACAGCAGCATTCTTTCGATCCTGCAGTAGGCCGCCTGCGCCGCCAGCGTTTGCTGCCACCCGCAGGCCCCCGCCAGGCGGGCACCATCCGACGTAAACAGCGTCGTCGTCGCTATCAGTTAAATAGCTGTTAACGACCGTATTTACTGGTCAAAAAGCGTTTTCGGTAATAAATAAGTCCAGACCGCCCAGCGTCAATCGGCAAGCCGAACGAACACCCGACCGCCCTCGACCCGCACCGGTTAGCTGCGCAAGGCGCGCTTGGCCGGCTCGCAGGTCGGGCTACCGTCGCGCACGTCGAATCGGCCCTGATGGTGCGGACACTCGATCTCGAAGCCGTCGAGAAAGCCGTCACACAACCGCGCCTGGCCGTGCGTGCAAATGTTGTCGGTGGCATGGATGTGGCCTTCAACGTTGTACAGCGAAATCTCGCAGCCCGCCAGCACGGCGCCGATCACGTCAAACACCGCGTCTTCGGCAGCCGCATCCAGCCAGTTGGCATCCGTCATGGTTTGAAGCGCTCCTAAATCGGATAGATGATGGAGTGGGGTATCAGTTCGCTGTCATAAACGCACAGCCGCGACGCGAACTTGAGGCCTTCCGGTGTCCGCACGATGAGATGGATATAGCGCCCGACGTCAAACACCGTCGATGGCTTTGAGAGCCTGGTGCGAAACACGGCGTAGTTGGCCTCGGCTTCAAAACGGTCGGCTGCGGCCCTGACGATCACCGGCGCGCCGACGACATGGCGCTGGTAATACGGGTCGTGAAACAGCGTTTCCCGAATGCCGTAGGCGCGGTCTTTGAGCATGCCCTTGCTCTCAAAAAAAAACGTTGCCAGCGGCAAGCCGCGTTCGTGGTTTTCGCGCGAGATCAGTTTGTCAATGCATTGCTCGGTAAAGAACTCCGGCCACAAATCCCAGTCGCCCGAATCGACGGCGCGGGCGTAATCGACGTAGAGCTGCGAGACCTGCAGGTAGTCGTCGAAGCCGATCGGCACGGCGGCGCTCATTCAGCGGCCTCCATGGTTTCGCGCCATGTGGCGGGTCGAAACGCTGTTGACCTGCTGCTGAAAGATCACGCTCGGGAACAGCGTCAGCGTCAGCGTCACCGCCGTCGGGCCGTCCCACCACGGCTCGGAAACGATGTCGAGAAAGCGCGGGTCGTGCAGCTGCGTGCTCTCTTTGAAGCTGACCACCTGCGTCACCTGGTCAGCCTTGCCCTGGGCCCCGCGCGTTGTGATCATCGCCGCGTGCCGGTGCTGCGCGTCCATCAGCAACTGCGACTTGTTGTCGGCACGCCAGAGCCCAAAGGTGACGAACCAGGTGTGCAGCAATCCGGGGTGATACGGGTCCTTGATGTTCTCCTGCATCAGCTTCCAGTTGCCCGGAATGCGCTGGCGGTTGTAGCCGAGCAGCGTCAGTTTGCGGCCGCTGAAAAGCCGGTCGAAGCAAGCCAGAATCGCCGGGCCCATAAAGTCTTCGAGCGACTCGACCTGATGGTCAAAACTCGCAAAACACCACGCCGCCGCGGCTGGCCGCCGTGAGCTTGGTCAGGCCGTGGTCGGCCGTCTGGAAATCGGCCGGCATGCCGCCGTTGACCTTGCCATGCTGTTTGACGCCACGCCGGAACGGCACGCCCTGCAAGTCCTCCTTGAGCTGTAGCTCCATTGGTCGTAGGGGCAGACAAACTGTTTTTTGTTGCCGTGGCGCTCGCGGCAAAACGGCAGGCCACGGTGCGCGCAAACGTTTTCGACGACGCCGATGCTGCCGTCGGCGGCACGCACCATCACGACCGAGCGCTCACCGATGGCGGTTCGCTTGAAGTCACCGGCGTTCGGAATCTCGGCTTCGAGGCCGACTTAACCCCAGCGCTTGCGATAGAAAAAGCGCTCCAGCTCTTTTTTGTGCTGGCCCGGGTCGGTGTAGGCCATGAAGGGAATCCGGCTGGTGCCGTCGGACTCCCACTTGATGTCGGCCGGAAAGGTGGCGGTCGCTGCGATCATGGTGTCTCCAGCTGTGCGTCTGTTTGGCCGACTGGAAGTCCAGCCTTCTGGCTCGGACGGACATCGTGCCATCTGCCGCAGAAGCCTGCCGGTGATGCCGGTTGCCCGAGCTAAGGTGCTGACGCGCTAAGGCGCTAATGCGCCAGTTCGCCGACGGCCAGCACCAGCCCGACGCCGATCAGCAGCCAGACGATCTGCGTGGCCGTTTCTCTGGCGCCCAGCCGCCGCTGAAGTTGCGGAATCAGGTCGGCCAGCGCCACGTAAATGAAGCTGCTGGCGGCGACCACCAGAAAAAACGGAAGAGAGCCAAGCAGCTGGTCCACCAGCAGGTAACCGGCAATGCCGCCCAGCGCGGTCACCGAACCGGCCAGTGTGACCTTGACGAAGGCCGCCCGGCGGTTGCCCGAACTGCGCCGCAGCACGATCAGATCGCCCATATGGTGCGGCACCTCGTGCACCAGCACCGCCAACGCGGCGACGACGCCGAGCCCAATGTCGGCCATGAAGGCCGACGCGATCAGCACGCCATCGCCGAAGGCGTGGACGCTGTCGCCGGCCAGTACGGCCCAACCGCCTTTGCCGGCCGGTTCGTTGCCATGCGGGCGATCATGATGGCCCTCGTCGTGAGCGTGACCTTGAGCGTGACCGTGAGCGTCAGGCTTGTGGCCGTGGCCGTGCTCGTGGTGCTCATGACCGTGGTGCCACAGCTCGGCCTTGTCGAGCAGAAAAAAGAAGATCAAGCCAATCAGCAAGGTCGGGAAAAGCTGGCTCGGGCTGGTCCGGCTTTCGAACGCTTCGGGCAGCAGATTCAGGAAGGCCGTCGCCAGCAGCGCGCCGGCCGCCAGGCTCAGCATATGCTGGGTGTAACGCGCCAGCAGGCCGAAGCTGAGCAGCGCAGCAATCCAGACACTGCCGATGCCGGCGATCAATGTGCCGGCCAGAATCGCTATTAAAATCATAGCTGCTTACGCCCGTTCTTATTGGGATGCGGCGTTAAAGTTCTTGAGTTTTTATTGTTGACCAGAGCGACCGGCGGCCGAATGGAGGCGGCGCACCGGGCGCACGACGTGCGTGGTGGCGGGCGGCTTGCATCTTAGCTTGCAGGAGGCAAGGTCCGAACCCGCTAGGTGCCGCGGAACAAGGGGCGCGGCTCCTACCGCAGGCCGCCGCCAGACCGGGCAACCACAGCTCGTATCGGCCGCCGCTCGATGTATCAGCCTACGCCGTGAGTCTTGAACCAGGCCAGAGCACGCGCAAAACCGTCTTCTGCAGCGGCCTTGCGAAAGCTCGGGCGGTAGTCGGCATGGAAGGCATGCGGCGCATCCGGATAAACAACGAACTGCGATTTGGCCGCCGCCGGGCTGGCAGCGGCAGACTCCAGCGCGTCCTTCATCTGGTTGACGCTGGTCAGCGGAATCCCGCCGTCCTGGCCGCCATAGAGACCAAGGACCGGCGCCCGAAGACCGCTGGCAAGGTCGATCGGATGCCGGGGCGTCAGAGTGGAGCTCTGGCCCGCCAGCCGGCCGTACCAGGCCACGCCCGCCTGGACGTTTTTGCTGTGCGCGGCATACAGCCAGGTGATGCGGCCGCCCCAGCAAAAGCCGGTGATGCCGACCTT
>JAJAYS010000163.1 GCA_026786065.1 Polaromonas sp. | reverse complement strand
ATCGGTGTCTGCGTGCCGCTGTTCAACGTCGCGGCGGTCTGGGCGATGGCGCGCCACGCCGATCGCGGGTTTCTCGCCGAACTGCTGCGCAACCCGCTGATTCTGGCGACGGCGGCCGGACTGGTCGCCAACTTTCTCGGGTTCAAGCTGCCGCTCTGGCTGGATCCCACGGTCTCGCGCATCGGTGCCGCGTCGATCACGCTGGGTCTGATGGCGGCCGGCGCCGGTATGCAGTTCAACCAGCTCGCGCGGGCCAAGGTGCTGGCCATCGGTGTGCTGTCGATCCGGCACTTCTTCATTCCACTGGTCGCCATCGGGCTCGCCAGCGCGTTCAGGCTATCGGCCGATCAAACCACGATTTTGCTGATTTTCTCGGCCTTGCCGACAGCCTCGAGCTGCTATGTGCTGGCAACCCGCATGGGCTACAACGGCGGCTATGTGGCCGGGCTGGTGACGCTTTCGACGCTGCTCGGGGTGGCGAGCCTGTCGTTCGCGCTTGGGGTGTTGCGCGCGGGCGCCTGACGATTCCCTGCACGACCCCGTACAAACCCGCCGCACGATGGCGGCCTGCCTTTTCTCGCCAATGAGCCGCGGACCAGCCAGCAGCCTCGCCGGCGTCGTTACGATTTCGATAGCTGTTAACGCATTTTTTTTGCTGGGGCTCGAGCCAGTTTTATTGAGTATTTTGTCGGCCCTGCAAATCGCCTGCAGCCGCATGCGTGCGTGTGACTTGGCTTGAAAAAAATGTGCGCCAAAGCTCTGACAAATCGTTTTTGAGAGGCGTTGATTTTTGAGGACTGTGGGTGATGAGCACACCGGACTTTTGCTGCTCCCGCCTGGACGCGGTGATCGACGTGCGACACCCTTTTCCGATGTTGACAAGGCCACTGGCTTGACGTTGAGTCGAGGCGGCATTGGCACCGAAGTTCGCGGGCACGGATTCGCCGGTCAGGCAGAAAGTTGCCAACGCCCTTGTGGGCGACGAGCAGGCTCAGGAGCTTGTCTGCCGCGTGAGCAGCGCCGGTCGGCCCCGGTTGCCGATTCGCTTTATGGCGAGCCAGCGCTACCTGGAGATCGCTCAAACTCATCGACGAAGAGTTGATTGAATGTCAGGAAGAAACGGATGGATACCGGTTTCTCTGCAGCCATGCTTACCGCGACTTTTCGAGTTGTGATCCTGACTTCTAGTACACCAGCGCCCTCGGGTGTGCAGATCGCACCCGTGTCCTTAAAGCGAGCAAAAGTTGAAATAGAAGTTTTGAACCAATGCTGTTCGGTTAGTCCTGAAACCGTTCGGGCTGAGCTCGTCGAAGCCTTGCTCCGTGCTGGCAACCCTTCGCAAGCTCAGGGCGAGCGGTCCTAAATGACCAGCATTGGGATCTGACCCTAATCCTTCCTTCGCACGGTGCGGCTGGCACCCGTCCGATTGACAAGCACCGCGTCGTCTGCCGAAATTGCCAACGCACAATCCCTACTTGCCGCAGCACCTAAACAAGGAAACCATGCACCTTACTACCAGTTCCGACCTTCCCGACGCCGCCACCGCAGCGGAGCAAACGCCAGCCGATGCTTCGCTCTACGAGCCGCTCGGCGGCACCTACGGTATCTCCGGCGCCGTCGATGTGCTGGTCGATCGGCTCTACGACAACGCCTCGGCCAACGCCAATCCGCACGTCGCCGCCTTTCACTCCCAGCAGGGCCAGGCCGGCTTCAAATTTCTGGTTACCGCTTGGTCGATCGAGCAAACCGGTGGGCCGAAGTGCTACCCAGGCCGCGACATGCGCGAGTCCCACGCCCACCTGTCAGTGAGCCAGCGCGACTTCGACATCGTCGCCCACGAGATCGCCGCAACGCTGTACCACGTCGGCGTGCCAGATCGCGAGCACAAGGAGTTCATGGCCATCATCGAGAGCTATCGCTCGATGGTGGTCGGTCCGGCGCAGGGCTAGTGCGACGATCGAGCTCGGGCGGCTAAGGATTACCTGCATGACTTCCCGCGAACGCGCAACACGGACGGTCGCCTGATTTTCTTGCCAACGCCGCTGCGGACAAGCCAGCAGCCTCGCTGCAGTCACTATTATTTCGATAGCTTCTAACGCCGGTTTTTATTGGTCCAAAGCCGGTTTTATTGAATATTTAGTTGGCCCTGAAAATCGTCTGCAGTTACATGCATGCGAGCGACTCGGGTAAAAAAATATGCGCCAGATGTCTCATGAATCGTTTTCAGAGGAGTTGATTTCTGAGAGGTTCGAGCCATGAATAAACCAGACCTTATCCGATCTCGACGCGATGAGCGACATCTGAACCCCGTTGGCGCTGTTGACAAGCCAAACGCCTTGGCGACGGATCGAAACGGCGTTGGCATCGCAATCACCACCACCTGAAGCCGCACACCCGCAAGTCCAACTCGACCGACCGCGACTTGCCCGAAGTGTGCCGGTAAGTCGATTTAAAACCACACCACGAAAACCTGCAAATGCACATGCACATGCACCTGCACATGCGTGTTCAGGCTGGAGCCAAAGCGGTGGATGAAGTCCTAGCGCCCAGCTGCAGGCCGGACGGTTCAGCCTTTGCCGCATCGGAGCATGCGCCAACAGGCAATTGATTAAATCAAGGATGCATGCAATTTAGTATGACTTTGTTTTATTTCGCATTACATTAATCACGGCGCGGACGAGGGGCGTGCAGAAGTTGGGTTCGATGACGTTTTGTTGCGTGCTGGTGTCACGGGATGGAAGACAGGCTTGTGAAAAATTCAAAGTTGATGTTGATCGATAGCGATGGCTACACAAGATCTTTGTTGATGGAAGGGCTGGCGGTACGGGGCTACGTCAATGTCAAGCTCGTCAACAGCGCTCTGGAGTTGCCAAGCGCACTTGAATCAGCCCAACCTGATGTCGTGATTTTCAATTACCACTCAGACAAGCCTGACAGCTTGAGCGCCTGTACCACCGTCAAACTCATGAGGCCGCAGGCCGCAATCGTCGCCATCGTTTCCCCTGGCCCTGCGTTGAAGGCAGTTCGCACCTGGTCGCTGCAGACGCGAGGCATCGATGTAGTTATTGAAAAACCTCTGTCCGACGAGCGATTCTTCATTACCTTGCAGGATCTGCTCCAGGTGAAGGTGTCGATGCGTGAGCTTCAATCGAAGTCGCAGCAGCTTTCAAATTTGGTCCCGGAAGGCGCCTTGTCTGCTATCGAGAGCAGCGACAATGCCGAGTCGGAGCTCTTTGAGGCCGTTGTGCTTTTCACGGATATGCGCGGATCATCGCAACTGATCCGGAAGATGCCTCCACGTAGCTTTTTCAACCTGCTCAATCAATCGCTCAGCGCGCAATCCATCCAGATCAGGCAACACCAGGGGTCCGTGATCAAGTACACCGGGGATGGCCTGATGGCAATATTTCGGGGAACAGGCAAGTCCTATCTGGCGCTGCAATGCGCTCTGGATTTGGCGATTACAAGCAACACCCAGGAATTGTCGTTTGGAGTTGGAGTTGCAAAGGGAATGGTATTGGCGGGACTGATCGGCGATTTCAAACACGCAGGGCAACGGCGACAATACGACGTGATTGGTGCCACCGCGCACCTCGCAGCACGCCTGTGCGAAATGGCCGATCCAGGCGAAGTTATCGCGACCGGAAACATCAATGCAGTGGCGAAGGTCACCAATCCCACACCACGCGCATTCGGCAAAGTGTCAATCCGCGGTTTCAATCACGGCACTGAGTGTGTCGCGTTCAAACCGTCCAACGAGAGCATGGGGGTACATGAATGAAAGAAGTGTTTCATGCGTCGCAGGTCAGCAAGGTCATCGATCAGGCGTTGGTGTACCAGTGTGCGTGCCCGGCACAGGTCTGCAGTGCGATTTTCGAACTGCGGGAGCTGCATGAATACCAGATGAACTGTGCAAGCGATTCCATCAATGACGAAGCGGTACACAACACCATCGCGCTTGCGACCGAAAAGGCGCATGAAATCATGGAAGATTGCCTGGCAAGGATTCTGGAAATTGAAGGCTGGGACACCGCAACCCTCAACATTCCGGAAGCGTTGAAGAAAAAGGCTGCGAAGGACTTTTAAGAGAATACGCAATCCTGAACTTGCCTCAAGAATAATCGGGGACGTTGGAAACGAGAGGTTGGCACGGGAAATCTTAGACCTGACCCCATATTGTTCGGTTTAGATACTTTTTGCATATATTTTCATGCGGGTACCGGCAGCGGTACAGTCAGTTGCGACGAGAAGTTGGTCTGAATGTTTCGCGCAGCACAGCGGTTGTAGTCTGCATGGGGCGAATGACGCCGCCTGAGCATGCGCGGGTCGTGCGGTCCTTTGCCGGTGACGCACCGTAGCGCTGCAGCAGCAGCGGTTAACAAGGCGGTCCTGCAAAAATCAAATCAAGTTGAAGTGAAAGACGCCGTCGGCAAGGCGCCCGATCTGGGTGGCGCCCGCAGTGCAGCCGGGGCTCGTAGTACCCCATGCCGCTGAAATACCGCCAGACCAGGTTCTCGCTCCAGCGCTCGACCAGCTCTTCGTGCTGAGGTTGAAGCTGTTCTTCAGGAACACTAGGCTAGCCATCAGGCGTATCGACAGGCGGGGGCGACCGGCGTTGCTTACGCCGCCTCCGAACTCTGCTGCGTACTCACCCAAAAAATCAACAGTGCGCTCGTGCCGTGCGGCTCGCCCTTGATGCGAGAACCTGGCCGCCAGCACCGCTTCGATTCGCGCCCGGGGCAACTGCGCAGTCAGCACGACCAGCGGGTGGCGCATGTCGATCATGGCGTCCAGGCGGGAGCGAAAAAAGTCTGCTGTACTCATGGCTCAAATCCCTCAGGAATCAACTCCCCTGATAACGATTCGTGGGTGATTTGGTGCGCAGCGTCTGCCATGATTCGCTAGCATTCATGCGGGTTTCGGGGGGTTTTCAGGGGCGACTGGTTATTGATTGAGAGCCCACCGGACGTGCTCCCGCACCAGTTCGCTCCCGTCTGCCTCGCGGATGCGCAGACTGGCGCGTAGCCTCGCGGCGTCATCGTCGGCGCCCGCCTCCCCCGCTCCGGCCGTGGCGCGCAAGGCATTGCCGATCGCAACCGCGATGTTGCGCAGCCAACGTTCGTGGCCGATGCGCCGGATGGCGCTGCCTTCGGTGTAGCGCAAAAAATCCTGCTCGCTCCAGTCGAACAGCGTCGTCAGCTGCTGGCCGGTCAGCCCGGCCCGCTCGTCGAAGTCCGGCAACGCACTGCGCTGCGCAAACTTGTTCCACGGGCACACCAGTTGGCAGTCGTCGCAGCCGTAAATGCGGTTGCCGATCAACGGACGCAGCTCGATCGGGATCGGCCCGGCATGCTCGATGGTCAGGTAAGAAATGCAGCGCCGCGCATCGAGTCGATGCGGAGCAACGATGGCCTGCGTCGGGCAGACGTCGATGCAGGCGGTGCAGGCGCCGCAATGGGCGGTGACCGGTTCGGTGGCCGGCAACGCGACATCGACGTAGATCTCACCGAGGAAAAACATCGACCCGGCCTCGCGGCTCAGCACCAGCGTGTGCTTGCCGCGCCAGCCCTGCCCGCTGCGCGCCGCCAGTTCGGCCTCCAGCACGGGGGCAGAGTCGGTAAACGCCCGAAAGCCGGATTCGGCGCCGTGCGCAGCGATTGTTTCACCGAGCTTTTGCAGCCGGCTGCGCAGCACCTTGTGGTAGTCGCGGCCGCGGGCATACATTGACACCACCGCCTCGCCCGGCCGCTGCAGGCGCGCCAGCTCCTTCGCCTGCCAGACGCCAGGCCCGGCCAGCGTCGTTGCGGGCAAATAGTCCATGCGGGCGGTGACGACGCTGACGGTGCCAGGCACCAGCTCTGCAGGCCGGGCGCGCCGCATGCCGTGGGCGGCCATGTAGTGCATGTCGCCGTTAAAGCCCGCTGCCAGCCAGGCGGCCAGACCCGGTTCGGCCGAAGACAGATCGACAGCCGAAACGCCAATTTGAGAGAATCCAAGGTCCCGCCCCCACTGCTGAATCTGGCTGACCATTTGACGATTGAATTGATGACTGTTGCTGACCATAGGCCGATTGTAAAAACCATCGTCTGGCATGACGAAAGCGAGACCGCCGGGTTCGCACGGTCGCTGGCTGCGCAGCCCGGGATCGCTGGCGCGCTGATTGCGTTGCGCGGTGACCTTGGGGCCGGCAAGACCAGTTTTGTCCGGCACTTGCTGGGCGCGCTCGGCGTGACCGGCCGCGTCAAGAGCCCGAGCTACACCGTCGTCGAACCCTACTCGCTGGACCCATCGGCCGAGCGGCCTTGCGCAATGGACATCTGGCATTTCGACTTCTACCGTTTCAACGACCCGAACGAATGGGAAGAAGCCGGCTTTCGCGACACCTTTGCCAGCCGTGGGCTAAAGCTGGTCGAATGGCCAGACAAGGCTGGCGCGCATTTGCCCCAGCCCGACTTGTCTATCGGTATAGCGGTCGGCGAAGGTGAAACCCGAAACGTTACCTTGACAAGCCACACGCCAACCGGCGCGGGCCTGCTTGCAGGCGTATGAACCACTTCAACCGCATTCCCAACCTCCACTTCACAAGCGACCAGCTCGCCGCTACCCGGCGCCGCGCGCTGCAGCTTGGCACGCTGGTGCTGCTGCTTGGCCGGCAACACCTGGCCCACGGCGCAAGCATTCTCGCGGTGCGCATCTGGCCGTCGAGCGACTACACCCGTGTGACGATCGAGTCCGACGGGGAGATCAAAGCCAAACAATTTTTTGTCGCAGAACCGCCGCGCCTGGCGGTCGATATCGAGGGCATTGAGCTGATACCGGCTCTGCGTGAGCTGGTGGCCAAGGTCAAGTCCGATGACCCGAACATCTCGGGAATTCGCGTCGGCCAGAACGCTCCCGGCATCGTGCGCCTTGTGATCGACCTGAAGCAACCGATGCTGCCGCAGGTGTTTTCATTGCCGCCGGTGGCGGCATACCAGAATCGCCTGGTGCTCGATTTGTACCCGGCACGGCCGCATGATCCTCTGGCCGACCTGATCGCCGAGCGGCTGGCCGACAAGGGCTTGGCGCCGCCAGCTTCGGCAGCGGCTACCGATGCACTGGGTGAGCTTATGGCGCGCCACTCGGGTCAGGCGGCACCGCCTCCATTACCGGCTGCGGCCCAGCCACCAGCGGCGCCTGAATCAAACAACCCGCGCCCCAACAAGACCGACCGGCTGGTGATCATCGCGCTAGACCCCGGCCACGGCGGTGAAGACCCCGGGGCCATAGGCCCGAATGGCACTCGCGAAAAAGACGTGGTGCTGCAGATTGCACTGCGGCTGCGCGACCGCATCAACCAGCAGCCGAACATGCGGGCCTTCCTGACCCGCGATGCCGACTTTTTCGTGCCACTGCAGGTGCGGGTGCAAAAGGCCCGACGGGTGCAGGCCGACCTGTTCATCAGCTTGCATGCGGATGCCTTTCTGACCCCGCGCCCGCAAGGCGCCAGCGTGTTTGCGCTGAGCGAGCGCGGCGCCACCAGCAGCGCGGCGCGCTGGATGGCCGACAAGGAAAACTCGGCCGACCTGGTTGGCGGCGTTAATACCCGCGCCAAAGACCAGCACCTGCAGCAAGCGCTGCTAGACATGAGCACCACTGCGCAAATCAACGACAGCCTGAAGCTGGGCAGCGCCATGCTTGGCGAGATCGGCAGCGTCGGAAAGCTGCACAAGCCGCGTGTAGAGCAGGCCGGGTTTGCGGTGTTGAAGGCGCCCGACATTCCGAGCGTGTTGGTCGAAACCGCTTTCATCAGCAACCCGGACGAAGAACGGCGGCTCAAAAGCGACGAATACCAGATTGCGCTGGCCGATGCGCTGATGCGCGGAATCAGCCGCTATTTTGCGAAGAATCCGCCCTTGGCGCGAAACCGGCAGCTTTGAACTCCGCCGAAAGCCTCCCACCATCGTGCGCTCAGTCCATTTCTATCTCAATAACGCCGTCATCGCGGACTTGAGAAGCCAGCCCCGGACTGCGATCCGGGGGAACCATGGCTTCCTTAACATTACGGCCATGGATCGCGGCTCGGAGCCGCAATGAAATCGGATTGAATTGGAGACGGGATCAGGCGTCGTTTAAAACCGAGCCCACCAAGGTCACGCCGAACTCCCGCAGCCCCTGCGTGAACTTCGCCATTTGCGGCACCGAGCTTTTGTTCTGGCGCGCCACCATCAGCGCGGCCCCGGCTCGCACCGCGACGGTGTGCGCATCGGCGCATTCGCCCGCCGACGGGGTATCGATGATGATGATTCGAAAGTCTTCACCGAGCGACTGCAGCAGCTTGGAGAATTCATGCCGGCCGAGCAGCTCCTGCGGATTCGGCGGTATCGCGCCGGCAGGCAGTACCGAGAGGTCTTGCAGCGATTCGATGTTGACGACGGCCTCCGGCCCGGCACGACCTGCCAGCATGTCCGACAAGCCCGCCTTTTTGCCGAGATTGAACAGAACGAGCTGCCTGGGCGAGCGCATGTCGGCATCGATCAGCAAAGTGCGTTCACCGAGCTGTGAAAACACGATGGCGAGATTGGCCGCCAGATAGCTGCGGCCCTCCATCGGGCTGGCACTGACGACGGCGAGTCCCCGGCGGTCGGTGCCGATGTCGAACCAGCGCAGCATCAGCTGGCTGCGCAGCGCGCGCAGTTGCTCGACCTGCAGGCTGGACGGCTGGTAGGCCGCCACCAGTTCGCGACTCAAATTGCTTTCGCGAGACAGGTAGGGGTAGCCGAACTGCACCGACAGGGCAAAACGCACGTCGTCGTCGGTCAGCAGGCCCAGCGCAATACCGGCGTCGCCAAAGCGGGTGCCACGATCCCGCTGGAAGTCCATGATGCGCTCGGCGTCCGGCGGAGAAAGGCGCCCCGCATCGACCAGAATCACGCCGATAGACCGACCGGCGCCAAGGGCCGGCTTGCTCGGCACCGACATCGGCACCGTAGTCACCACCGGAGCATTGGAGCGGCTCATGCTGCGCTTCCGTGACCGATGGCCAGACGGCGCGGACCGGGCAGCGGCTCCCGGTGCGAGCTGCCCGAGGAGATGCTGGCAAGCACCGGCAGGTCCAGAATCTGCACCAGGTCTTCAGCCGACCGGACACGGCGATTGCCCAGTTCCAGCATCAGCGCGAAGGCCACCCCGAGCAGCGTTCCGCCAAATGCGGCGATCAGCAGGTTGATCAGCGGCTTGGGCGAAGAAGGCAACAGCGGCGCCGTTGCGGTGTTGAGCCGTACCACGTTGGTCTGGTTGGTCAAGCTCTGGAGGCGGGTTTGCGATGCGCTCTGGCTGACACCCTCATAGGCACGCTGCGCGGCCTCGACGTCGCGCCGGTACACATTGAGCTCGTCGCGCTGCTTGTTCAAGCCGAGCACGCGGGAGCGCTGCGCCGCGACGGAGCCCTGCAATTCGCGCTCGCGGTCCTTGCCGACGCGGTAGGCGGTTTCGATCGACTGCGTGATGCGGCCGCTTTCGGCAGACAACCGACCGCGCGCTGCGGCGAGGTCGGTTTCGGCGCGCTGACGGTCCGGGTGGTTGACGCCAAGATTCACACTCAACTCGGCGAGTTTGGCCTCCATCCGTCCGATGTCGGTTTTCAGGCTGTTGATGAGCGGGCTCTGCATGATCTCGGCGACCGTGCCGCCGCCAGCGCCGCGCTTGCTCTGGGCGTCGGTGGTCTGGCCTTGCACTGCCGTCAATTGCGAAGAAATTTCGGCGAGCCTGGCGGTCTCGTAGTCGGTGCGCTCGTCGCTGCTGACGATGCCCGCCTTTTGCTGGAAATTGGACAAGCGGCTCTGCGCGTCCTCCAGCTTTTGCCTGGACGTTTTGGTCTGCTCCTCGAACCATTCGGCATACAGCCGGGCCGGCTCGGTTTTGAGCGACAAGTTGGTGTCGAGGTAGGCTTGCGCGAAGGCATTGGCGGTGTCGGCAGCCGCCTCGGGGCTCTTGCCTTTGAACGTGATGCTGATGACGTTGCTCTCCCGGGACGGCCGGACTTCGAGTTTTTTCTGCAGACCGTCAACCGTCCAGGACTCCAGCGTGCCCCGGCCCTCTGTCGCCTCTAACCAGTCCTGCTTGAGCGCCGGATCCTGGTCGAGTTTGAGTGCCTTGATGACCCGCCGCGACACCTGCTCGCCCTTGATGACGTCAACCTGCGTGGCCATGTAAGTCGGCGCGACGATGCCAGATATGGCGGCCCCGGCCACGGGATCGGGCGAGCGCACATCGATGAGCACCGAGGTCTGGGCCGTATAGGTTTTCGGCATCATCACGGTGACCGCCAGCGCAGCGAGGATGACCGCCAGCGGAATGAAGATGGCGATCTTGTAGCGCGCGCGCAAGACGAGGAGGAACTGGTGCAATGTCATGGTAAGCCCTAAAAAATGCTTTCGCGAACGTAAATGGTGTCTTCAGGCCGCACCAGATCGGTGAGCTGCGGTGTGGTCTCGACGACATTTCCATTGACGTCCTTGCGGTGCAGCCGCAGCCGGTTCTGGCTGCCGCGTACGGTCGGCCCGCCGCCAGCGGCAAGCGCCTGCATCACAGTCATCCCGCGTTCGACCCGGTAGCTGCCTGCGCGCTGCGCTTCGCCATAGATGTAAAACATCGGCGCCTTGTTGATGTAGAGCGTGTCGCCGCCGGCGACCAGAATGTCCTCGTCCGACTTGGCGTTGGAAAGCAGGAATGGGATGTCCATGACCTTGCGAAACGGCTTGCCCTGACGGGTTCCAGTGATGATCAGCACGTCGTCGCCAGTCGGCGTGACGCCCCCTGCCGCCGCCAGCATGTCGCTGGCCCGCGTGTTAAACGTTTCGAGCGGGAAGCGGCCCGGCCGCTGCACCTGGCCGAGCACGGCCACCTGGTTGCCGCGCACCTGCCGAACCGCAATGCTGACCTGCGGCGCTTTGACGAAGCCCCCGGTACGCAGCGCGTTGGCAATCTTCCTTTCTGCTTCTGGAATGGTCAGCCCGCCGATCTGCACGCTGCCGACCAGGGGGTAGCTGATCACGCCGCCTTCTGACACCCGAGCCTCGACCGAGAGGTCGGGGCTTTGATACACCTGAACAGCGATGGAATCGCCCGAGCCCAAGCGGTAGTCCTGGGTCACGGCGGCCGCTCCGTTAGCTCCGGTTGCAGCGGCGGCTGGAGCCGCGGCGGCGGCAGGCGGAGCGACTGACGGCGGCGGCGCTGCGGCCCTTGGAGCGGCCGGAACGACAACGGCGGGTTGCGCTTGTGGACTATCGGGGGCGGGCTGGATGCCCTGAGCCACGACGACAACAGGAAACGCAAGAAACCACGCCACAACAATTGGGCGACTCAGGAAGTTCATGTGACACCTTTTTGAAGAAAACATGATTTGCACAAACGCCGCCCGCTTTTCTTTGAATGCCACGCGGGCGGCAGAGAAAGTCAAGCTCAGAAACTGACCAGCGCCGAGATTCCGACAGCGGTGCTTTTGTAGTCCTGAAAGGCTTCGTTTGAGGTCCGCCGGTCCTGCTGCACCCAGGTCATCAGCTTGAGCGCCCTCAAGGCCTGGTATTCAGCCGATACAGAAGCTAAATGGAGCTTGTCGCTGCGTCCGGTATCGACGAAGCCGGGCAGCGGCCCCTTGAAGTCACGCATGCCGTAGTCGTAGCGGGCTTTCAGCGTGATCTTGTCGGTCGCCTTCCACATCGGCGCGAAGAACAGCCGCGTTCCCTCGTAGTAGCTGGCGTTGTTGGTCTGGTAGCTGCCCAGCTCGCGCACGATGCCAGCCACCGCACTGGTCTTTCCGGTGAACTCATAACCCCAATCGAACTGGCCGGTGACGCCGGAGAAGTCGCGCGCCCCAAGGGTATCGTGCTGACGGTCGAGGTAGGCAATCTTTGCCTGCAGGGTCGTGCGGCCGCCGGGACGCCACTCGCCGCGCAGCTCATGCTCGCGGTCCTTGAAGTCGGTTCCGCCGATGCCCGGAAAGAGCCGGTTTTCATAGTCGCCGCTGGCATTACGGTAGCGGTATTCGACGGCGGTCGCATACGGAAGCTGATAGCGCACGCCGACCTCGGCGCCGCGAAGCGTCGAGTCGCCCTCAAAAGTGCGGACACTGTTTTTGCTGTTGCGGGTGAACACCCCGCCCAACACGCGCCATACGCCGTCGATGTCATAGCCGCCGTCCAGTGCGGTTGATCGGTTGGTCCGGCGGTTTACCGTGCCCAGAGCCTGCACGTCGGCCAGGTTATCGACAAACTCGCGGCGGTCGGTCGTCAAATTGCCCCTGAAGGCCGGCGTAACCGCCCAGCGCCAGGCCGCGGCGTAATTGACGGCAGTGAAATTAAGATTGGAAAACCGCTTGTAGTCGTAGCGTTCGACATTGAAGCCCGCTTCAAAGCGCTGCAGGCTATAGGCCTTGTTGAAGCGCAGGCCGCCGGTGGTGGTGCTCACGGTGTCGGAACGATCGCTGGTGCCCAGCAACGCCTGAGTATTGGACTGCTCCGACAGCCGGAAAATATTGCTGTCGCGCTGAAACGCCTGACTGGCCTGGATCAGCAAGGTTTTGGGCTCCTCCCCGGCCACAGCCTCCCCCAGGATTTGTGGCTGACTTTGAATTTGCGCCAGCGCCCCCCCCGATATCAACATAAAAGCCCCACAGGCCAATGCAGACCGAGTCAATACCGGCTTACCCCCGGCAATTGAAAGCGCCCTCCTCGATGACACGGACCTGGCGTTTTTTAAAATTGGAAAATTAATGTTTTTCATATTGACGTTGAAATGATTTTCAGTGGCTTTTATACACACAAAGTTTGTAACCACTTAATGTGCGGCGCTGTCTTTGAATACCAGCCGAACGGTTCTGTAAATAATGAATAAATCCAGTTGCAGAGACCAGTTCCTGAGGTAGTCAAGATCGCAGTCTATCCGCGCCTGCATCTTTTCCAGTGTGTCGGTTTCCCCACGTTGACCGTTGACCTGGGCCCATCCGGTTACGCCGGGCCGAACCTTGTGGCGCACCATGTAACCCTTGATCATGGTTCGATACAACTCGTTGTGGGCCACCGCATGCGGCCGCGGTCCCACAACGCTCATGCGCCCCTGCAAAACGTTGATGAACTGGGGCAACTCATCGAGTGAGGTTCGACGCAAAAAGGCGCCGAACCGGGTCACGCGCAAATCGTTTTTCTTGGCCTGCTCGATCACGTTGCCGTCTTCCACAACCGCCATCGAGCGAAACTTGTACACCACAATCTGCTCTCCATCCAGACCGTAGCGGCGCTGCCTGAAAATAATCGGGCCAGGTGAGTCGAGCCGCACCAGCGCCGCCACGACCAGCATGACCGGTGTCACCAGAGCCAGGATCAACAACGACAGCACGATGTCACTGCCACGCTTTAGAGCCTGGTTGAAGCCGCGAAAAGGCGTGTCGCAGACCGAAATGACATTGACGCCGCAAACCGAGTCGCTGCGGCCCTGAATAAGGTCGGTAATGAACATGTCGGGCACGAAATAGATAGATGCGGTCGTGGGTTTGAAGCCATCGAGAATTTTCAGAATTCGCGGACGCGAGGCCCTCGGCAGCGCCAAGTAGATGAACTGAACCCGATGCGTTTT